>DASUMF010000407.1:0-5781 GCA_036277835.1 Acidimicrobiia bacterium | reverse complement strand
GAAGGCAAGACGAACCGGGCCATCGCCGAGGAGCTGTTCATCTCCGAGCGGACGGTCGCCACCCACGTGAGCCACATCTTCACGAAGCTCGGGGTGTCGTCCCGATCGGCGGCGACGGCGTACGCGTACGCGCACGACCTCACGTAGCTGCAGGTCGAGAGGCCTGGATCACCGGTGACCTGGGTACAACGCGTCCATGCTCGCACTCATCGCCACCGACGGCACCGACGCGTCACTCGCCGCGGCTCGGCTCGCACCGACGCTGTTGCCCGACGACACGAAGTACGTCGTCGCGTCGATCGTGCCGCTGCCCGAAGAAGCCGGCTCCGACGCCGGCGGCATCGAAGGTCCGTTGCTCGACCCCGCGACGGCCGACGAGCAGGATCGCGAGATCATCGAGCACGCGCGCGACGCCGTGTCGGTCACGGCGGAGGCACTGGCACCGCACCCGGTCGATGAGCGCGTCGTGCGGGGCGAGGCCGGGTCTTCGGTGGTCGAGCTCGCCGACGAGCTGAGCGTGGACCTGATCGTGGTCGCGTCGACGGGGCGCGGCGCCATCTCCCGTGCGCTGCTCGGCTCGGTGAGCGACCACGTCGTGCACCACGCCTCGTGTCCCGTGCTCGTCGTGCCCTTCGCCGACGAGTCGTAGGGCGCGGCGCGTCACCCCGGTGACGGGAACAGGACGCCGGGGTTGAGGATCCCGTGTGGGTCGAGGGCACGCTTCACGGATCGGAACGCGGCGAGCTCGGCGTCGCTGCGGTTGAGGTGCAACCACTTGGCCTTGGCGCGGCCGATGCCGTGCTCGGCGCTGATGCTCCCACCGAGCGACGCGGTGTAGTGGAGGACGGCGTCGTCGACGCGCTCGTCGCTGGGGTCGACGCCCGTGACGTTCACGTGCACGTTGCCGTCGGCCGCGTGGCCGAACAGCCACGTCTGCGCGCGCGGGAAGGCGGCAGCGATCACGTCGGGAACCTCGTCGAGGAAGGTCGCGAGCGCGCGCAGCGGGAGGGCGACGTCGAGCTTGTGCGGGGTGCCCACCCGGTTGATCGCCTCGGTGTGTTGCTCGCGATACGCCCAGAGCGCGGCGCGGCGCGGGGCGTCGACCGCGACGGCGACGTCGAGCACGCGCTCGAGCGACGCGACCGACTCTGCGAGGTCGGCGCCGGTGTCGCGCCGATCGGCCGCTTCCACGAGCAGGTACGCGCCGTGACCTTCCGTTGACGCGAACGGCGGCGCGACACCCGCCATCTCGCAGACGAGCGCGACGCCACTCGGCAGGAACAGCTCGATCGCTTCGACCGTCGCGCACGACGCCCTCAGCGCGGCGATGCTCGCCACGGCGTCGTCGGTGGATGCGAACGCGAGCAGGGCGACGGTCTGGTCGGTCGTCGCCGGCACCAGCCGCAGGCGCGCCCGCGTGACCAGCCCCAACGTGCCTTCGCTGCCCGTCAGCAGCGACGGGAGGTGATAGCCGGTGTTGTCTCGGGTCAGGCCCGTGAGGTGCGACACCACCGAGCCGTCGCCCAGCACTGCCTCGATGCCGACGACCTGCGCCCGCGTGTCGCCGTACCGCAGCACCCGGAGCCCGCCTGCGTTGGTGGCGACGGTGCCGCCGACGGTCGCGGAGTCGCGGCTGGCGAGATCGATCCCGTAGGCGAGGTCGAGCACAGCCGCAGCCGCGTGCAAGGCGGTGATCGAGACGCCCGCGCCCGCCGTGACCTGCGACGCCGCCATGTCGACCGCGTCGAGCTCGGCCAGACGGGTGAGGCTGAGCACCACCTCACCCTCGAGCGGCACGCTGCCACCGACCAGCCCGGTGTTGCCGCCCTGCGGCACGACCGCCACTCCGTGCGCTGCGCACGCGCGCACGACCGCGGCGACGCCGTCGGTGGTGCCCGGTCGCACGACGGCGGGGGTGGTGCCGACGAAGCGACCGGTCCAGTCGGTGGCGTACCCCGCGATCACGTCGGGCTCGGTGAGCACGTGGGCCGCGCCCACGACGTCGATCAACTCGGCGAGGAGCGCGCTCGGCAGCGCGGCAACGGTGCTCACGCCACCATCTTCTGTCGTTTTGGCGTACCCCAGCCACCGTGGAGGTGGGTCTGGGTACACCAAAACGGGTGGTGGGAGTGGGTCAGCTGGGGTGGGCGATGAGCTCGTCGGGGTGGGCGGTGACGACAGGGTCGTCGACGATGCGCTCGGGGTGGGTGGCCTCCACGTCGGAACGGACCGCGTCGGGGCGGCCGTACACCGCGAGCCACACCGGCGCATCGGTCTCGCCCTCCTGCGTGAGCGGCATCGGCTCGACGAGTCCGCGTGCACGCATCACCGCGCCGACGGCGCCGAACAACGCGCCCTGCGCGGTGAACCACCAGACGATCGGGGTGAAGGCGGAGCCCGCGCCCGACACGTTCGGGGTCACCGCGAGGATGATCCACATCGCGGCCAGACCGATCGCGGCGCCGAGGAGCGTACCGAGCACGAGCCCGACGAAGAACGAGAGGCCGACGCTCGAACGCACGCGTCGCCGGAGGGCCCGCAGCGACGTCGGCTTCTCGGCGGCGGGGCCGACGACGGTGAGGTCCTGCTCGTCGACACCCGTCGTCTCGAGGGTGCGGACGGCCCGGCGAGCGTCGACGCCGTTGCGGTAGCGCGCGAGCAGTGCCGGAATGCCGTGATGTGCGTTGCGCTGCGGTGTGCTGAACGCGGTCATCGTGACTCCGATGGCTCGGTGGCCGATGTACACGCGGTACCCGGTGTGGAGCGCGGAGAACCGTCCGCAGGTCGTATGGCACATCGCACAGAACTGCGCATGCCGTGGGGACCTGCTGGGTACAACCGGCCGACGCGCGGCCGCTGCATGCGCCGCCATCGGAGGGAGACGACGTGACCGACGATCGACCGGCCGAAGAGATCACCTACGAGGAGACGCGCAACGAGACTGCTCGGTTCAAGGCGCTCCTCGACAAGTACGACGGCGACTTCCAGAAGGCCGTCGACGCCGATCGGCGCGGCGAGCAGGTCGACCTCGACGGCGAAGCCGACACCAACAGCCCGCTGTAGCGAGTTCGCGGAGCGACGCGGTTCACGCTCCGAGGCGAAGTACATTCCGCGGGTCGGATCATCGAAGTTCGCGCGTGACGACGAGAGCGAGCGAGGATGTCCAACCCGCCCGGCGACCCACCCGATTCTCCCGGCGGTCCGCCGGCCGAGCACGGGGGCGCGCCCGCGGGGCCGGTCGCGCGATCGCCCGAAGCCGAGGCTCGTCACCGTCGCCGACTCTGGCGCCGCCGCCGGCGCATCATCGGACTCGTCGTGTTCGTCGGTGTCGTGGTCGCGCTGGGCGTGATCGTCGCCAACGCCGTCGGCGGTGGTGACGACAATTCCGACTCGGCCGAGCAGCGCACCACCACGAGCGCCGCCGTGACCACGACCACGCTCCCGCCCGCCGGTCCGTACAAGGTCACCGACGGCATCAACGTGCGCGCAGGGCCGGGCTCGACGTTCCCGGTGCTCGGCCAGATCGAGCTCGGCAACACGGTGACCGTGGTGTGCGTGGTCGACGGGGAGTCGGTGAACGGGCCCGGCGGTGCCACGACGAAGTGGTTGCGGATCGGAGTGCTCGGTCCGCCCTCGTACGTGACCGCCGCGTACGTCGCCACCGGCGCCGATGTCACCAACCCCGCCGTCATCGGCCCCTGCCCTCCGGCGTGAGGCGGGCGTAGCCTGAATCCGTGGCCGGACGGGTTGTCGACGGCCGTCGCCTCGGCGGCATGGTTCCCAGCGCCGAGCTCCGCGCGCCCATCGCCGCCACCGAGCTGATCCGTGACGACGGCCGTCCGCAGCCGGTGTTCCGCGACGACCTGCGCCGCATCCCGTCGTGGCGCAACGCGTGGTCGGTCGCGTTCGTGTGGATCCAGACCGTCGGCATCGTCGCCCTCGCGGTGTGGTGGGGGAACCCGATCGGGTACGTGCTCGCCTTCCTCTTGATGGGGCGCGCCTGCGCGCAGCTCGCGTCGCTCATGCACGAGTCGGCCCATCGCCTGCTGTTCGCCAACCGCACTGCCAACGACCTCGTCGGCCGCTGGCTCTGCGGCTACCCGATCTTCACCTCCACCGATGCCTACCGGCGCGTGCACATGGCGCACCACCGCCACGAGTTCGGCCCCGACGAGCCCGACATCCCGCTGTACGCCGACTACCCGATCTCGGGGCCGAGCTTCCGGCGCAAGCTCGTGCGCGACGCCACCGGCCAGACCGGCTACAAGCTGTTCCGCGACCAGGCTCGTGGGTTCCGCTCCGACAACCCGCGTACGCGCCACACCCTCTGGCAGATCCTGGTCGTGCAGGCGGTGCTGCTCGGCGCGGCGATCGCGGTCGGCCGGTGGTGGCTCTACCCGCTGCTCTGGGTGCTGCCGTACCTCACGGTGTGGCGGGTCATCAACCGGCTCCGCTCGATCGCCGAGCACGGCGGGATGGACGAGTCGCCGGACCGCCGGGCCACCACCCACTCGGTGCGCCAGCACGCCGTCGCCCGCACCTTCCTCGTGCCGTACCGGATCGGCTGGCACCTCGCCCATCACGTGGACGCCGGCATCCCCATGCGGGCCCTGCCCCGCTACCACCAGGCCCTCGTGGATGCCGGATATGTGGTGCCCGCGCTCGAATTTCGCAGCTATCCCGCCCTCTGGCAGGCATTGCGGGGTGTGGGCCCGGTGCCGGGGCCCGAGCCGTCGGGCGACTAACATGACACGGTCAGCTCGGTCGCGAAGTCGGCGACACGTGACAGCACGGTAAGGCGATCTCCGCGCTCTTCCCGCTCGTCGGGCAAGCGTCCCAGGGGTTCGGTTTCACCCTGTGTGACCTGTCCGCGTGCTCCGCAACCATCACTCAACAACCGGATGGACACCCACGCCCGGGCGCTGACACCGGGGGTGGGTCAGGAGAAGCAATGGCAACGCAAGGCACCGTCAAGTGGTTCAACGCTGAGAAGGGTTACGGCTTCATCGCCCGCGAGAGTGGCGACGACGTGTTCGTGCACTTCTCCGCGATCCAGGGTGATGGCTACCGCAGCCTCGACGAGGGTCAGCGCGTCGAGTTCGACGTGGCCCCCGGGCGCAAGGGCGAAGAGGCCCAGAACGTCCGCGCCATCTGAACCAGGCAATCTCGCGGGTCGGGTGGGTGCCTCCGGGCGCCCACCCGCACCGCTCCAGCACCACCGCAGCACCGCTGCAGCACGGCGGCACCGGGTGCTCACCGCAGGGTGACGCCCAGATGACCGCACCACCGGCAACACTGCACGACGTACCAACGCACCACGCACCACCCGCAACGAAGCGGCACGACAGCGCAAGGAGCAGACGATGGCTGGTCGCAGCAACGGCAGAGTGACGTTCGAGAAGCTGCAGCGCGAGCGCGCGCGGCAGGAGCGCCAGGCCGAGAAGCGCGCGAAGCGTCAGGGCAAAGAGGTCGAGGTCGTCGTCCCCGAGCGTGAAGACCGACCGAAGACCCAGGAAGAGCTCGACATGGAGACGATCATGAGGCTCGCCGCGCAGTAGCGCCGCACCTCGCGTCGCGGCCTCAGGTCGTGACGACCTGCTCGATCCGTTCGAGCGTCGCGTCCATGTTCTTGCGGGTCTTGGATCGGGCCCGCCACACCAACGCCTTCCCGGTCTCCTCGTTCAGGTCCCAGCTCTCGCGCACGAGCGTGCCCCCCTCGACCGGCTCGAGCTCGTAGCGCCAGATCCGCCCGGCCATCCGCTTCCCGAGCTTGCCGCCGCC
>DASUMF010000406.1:0-3490 GCA_036277835.1 Acidimicrobiia bacterium | reverse complement strand
CGAGCGCCTTCACGTGGTTGCGCACGTCGCGCAGGAAGTCGTCGCGGCTGCGGCGCTCCTCGATCTGCCCCTCGGCGTCGAGGTAGCGCAGGTAGTTGTCGAGCGGGAACTTCACGTCCATGTGCACGCAGAGACCCTGCGGGAGCAGGAACGTGTAGTCGGGGATGCCGCCCGTCGCCTGGATGCGCCGGTGCCGGTGGTAATTGACCCCGTCGATGAACCCGGCGAGGCGCAGCACGTCTTCGGCCATGCGCTCGCCCCACTGCCCGCGCGCGTTGGTGCTCGACAGCGCCTCGCGCAACGACTGGGTGGTCTCCACCAGCGCGCGTGTGTTGCGGCCGGCCTCGGCGAGCTGGTTGCTGAGCTCACCCGTGTGCTGGCGGCGCTCGCGCTCGAGCTGCTCCAACAAGGCGGTGAGCTGGCGGAGGTCACCGCGCATCTCCACCAGCTCGAGGTCGATGAGTGACTTCGTGCCGTCGAGCTCCGCGGCGCCCAGGCGCCGCTCCCCCGCCAGCATCTCCTGGTTGACCCGCACCAGATGGTCGATGGCCGCGTTGATCGCCGTGTCGCGCTCGCCCGCCGCCTGCAACGAGGCTTCCCGCATCGACTCCGGGCTGGGGCCACGCGGCCGAACCCGGGACCGTCCGACGAGCACACCGACCGCAGCCGCGACGAGCGAAGGCACGACGAGCACCGCAAAGACCACCACCACACCGTCCATGGGCTGACGGTACGACGAGGGTGTGACACTGATCCCCGCCGGTTGTGGCCTCGCGCGACTACGCGCGCCGCTCGGCGAGGCGATGGGCTCGCGCCACGAGCTCGGGTGCCCCCAAGCGCTCGGCCCACTCGGCGAGCGCCGGAGTGGGCCCCGACCACTCCCAGTCGTCGACCACGCCGACCGGCGCGGTGAGCCGCAGCGTCGCGAGGTCGAGGAAGAGCGCGGCCGCGTCGCGGGCCGCGGCGAGGGTCGCGGCGAGCTTGGGTGCCCCACGCACCGACACCTCCCACTGGGCCGCGTCGTCGGGGATCGCGTCGAGGTGCTCCCAGCGCGCCAGCACCGCGCCGGCGGACTTCGCGCCCCAGCCCGGGAGCCCCGGGAAGCCGTCGGCGCTGTCACCCACGAGGGCGAGGTAGTCGGGGATCGACGCCGGACCGACGCCGAAGCGCTCGCGCACGCCGGCCTCGTCGATCTCGACGCCCTTGCGCCGATCGAGCTGCACCACGATGGGGTCCTCGACGCACTGACCGAGGTCCTTGTCGGGGGTGCAGATGTAGGTCCGCTCGACGCGAGCGTCCGCCCGCGCGACGGCCGCGGCCGACGCCATCGCGTCGTCGGCCTCGAACTCGACCATCGGCCAGACCGCGACGCCGAGCGCTTCGAGGCCGTCCTCCAACAACGGGAACTGCGTGAGCAGCTCCGGCGGCATCCCGTCGCTCGTCTTGTAGCCGGGCCAGAGGTCGTTGCGGAACGACTCCACCACGTGGTCGGTGGCGACGCCGAGATGGGTGGCCCCCTGCTCGAGCATCCCCATCACCGAGCCGAGCACCCCGCGCACCGCCGCCACCTCGATGCCGTCGGCGTCGACGTGCGACGGCACGCCGAAGTGATGACGGAACAGCTCGTAGGTGCCGTCGAGGAGGTGAACCTGCATCGGCGGCACGATAACGCTGTCGCGCGTCAGCCGCGCCCGGCGATCGCCGATCGGCGCGACCAGCGGACTACCGTGACGGCGTGGACGACCAGGACCTCCTGCGCGAGCTCGCGCCTGCGGGCGAGCAGCTCCTCGCCCGCCACCTCGCCACCGCCAAGGAGTGGTTCCCGCACGAGTTCGTCCCGTGGAGCCGCGGTCGCGACTTCGACGCCGACGAGCCGTTCGACGTCGACGCGACGGGTCTCCCGGCCGGCGTGCGCAGCGCGCTCCTGTTGAACCTCCTCACGGAGGACAACCTCCCGCACTACTACCGCACGATCGTGTCGCACTTCGGCAACGACGGCGTGTGGGGCGAGTGGAACCGACGTTGGACGGCCGAAGAAGGCCGCCACGCGATCGTGATCCGCGACTACCTCACCGTGTCGCGCCTGATCGATCTGCGCGCGCTCGAGCGAGCCCGCATGGCGCAGGTGTCGAACGGGATCGTGCCGAACCCGCCGACGATTTCCGAAGGCATCGCCTACGTCGCGCTGCAGGAGCTGGCCACGCGCATCTCGCACCGCAACACCGGCAAGCTCCTCGACGATCCGGCGGGCGAGGCGGTCATGTCGCGCGTCGCGGCCGACGAGAACCTGCACCACATCTTCTACCGCGACCTCGTCGCCGCGGCGTTGGAGCTCGACCCGTCGGGCACCGTGATCGCGATCGACCGCCAGGTGCGCTTCTTCGAGATGCCGGGTGCCGGCGTCCCCGACTTCGCCGCGCATGCGAAGGCGATCGCCGACGTCGGTGTCTACGACTTCGCGTCGCATCACGACAACATCCTCGTGCCGGTCGTCGTGAAGCACTGGCGCCTCGACCAATTGACGAACCTCGACCCTGCGGGCGAGGAAGCGCGCGACAGCGTGCTCAACTACATCGAGCGCGTCGGGCGCGTCGCGCAGCGCATGGGCTCGCGCCGCGCCACCTCGAGCGCCTCGGTCTGACCCACCCGCGGCGCGCACTCAGTCGCGCCCTTAGGCGCGCGCTCAGTCGCGCGCCGTCGGCTCCGTGAGCGCGATCGCCTCGAACTCGCCCAGACCCCGCTCGACGATCCGGTCGTGCGCCCACGCGAGCACCGGCCGCGCCACCACCGCGAACGGACGCAGCAACGACGACTGCACCTCGAGGGTCCATGCGAGCCGCGCTTCGGCGCCCGTGGCCGTCGGCCGCAGCTCCAGGCGGGCGGGGCCCGCCAGGTCGCCCGTGACGGTGGCCGCGAGCACGTGCGGCGCGTCGGCTTCCAGCACCTCGATCGTGCAGTGCAGCTGATACGGCAAGGGCGCCTGGATCACCGCCTCCGCGATCGACCCGACGGCGAGCCCGTCGCCGGTGACGCGGAACTCACGGAGCCACGGCCACCACCGCGGGTACTGGTCGGTGCGTGCCAGCGTTCCCCACAGCTCGGCCGGTGGCACCGCGAAGTCCCATGCCCGGTCGAAGGCGAACGGCGTCGGCATCGACCGGACCCGTGCTCAGATCCCTGCGAGCACCGGTGGTGACGCGTCGGGCGCGACCGCAGCAGGGTGTCGCTCGAACAGCCCGAGGTACACCGATACGGTGGCCGACCACACCGCGGTGGCGCCCGCGATGTGGATCCCGACGAGCAACGGCGGGATGTCGGTGAAGTACTGCGTGTAGCCCACCCCCGCCTGCGCGACCAGCACCACCAGGAGCACGGTGAGTCGTTGCATCACGCCTCGCGGCGCGCGGTCACGGTGCGCGAGCAGCACTGTCACGATCACGAGCCCGAGGAAGATCATCACCGTCGTGCCGTGCACTCGCGCGACCTCGGG
>DASUMF010000405.1:0-4501 GCA_036277835.1 Acidimicrobiia bacterium | reverse complement strand
ACGGCTGGCGCGGCTGGGCGATCTCGAGCTCGGTGCTGCCGACGTGCCACCGCGTGCCGATCACCATCGTCGCGAGGTCGAGCCCCTCGACGGTGAGGTTCTCGCCGAAGCTGGCGGGTGCGAGCTCACGACCCAGGCGCTCCGACCACCACGCGTAGGCCTCGAGCGCGTACGCGTACACCGCCTTGTCGGGCCCGCCGTGCACGCGCCGGTCGGCCTGGCCGTCGCCGTCGAGGTTCACGCCGCGCACCGCGACGCGCCCGTCGACGGGCTCCTTCCAGATCCCCGACTCGACGGCGCGCCCGTGCCACTCGACGACCCGCGGCACGCCGACGTTCACCGACACCAGGTGTCCGACGGAATTCACGCCGACACGCTAACGACCCACTCTCCGAAATTGCGTCGGCCGGCGCCGCATAGCGGTCACCAGCGACGCAATTTCGGACGGAGGGCTAGAGGGGGAAGGCGACGGTGGCGCTGCCGGGGGCGAGGCGGGTGCCGTCGGCGGTGTCGGTCCACACGTCGAGGTCCACGAAGCGCTCGTTGTCCTCGTCGCGCACCGCCGTGACCATGCCGTGCGCGGTGACGACGTTGCCCTTCAAGCTCGGCGCCCGGAACTCGCACGCGACGCGCACGATGCGCCCCTCGGCGGGCTCGACCCACTCGCGCAGCATGCCGTGCAACCACGAGAGCTGCAGGTTGCCCATGCCGAACGCACCCGGGTACCCCGATGCCTTGCCCGCCTCGTCGTCCATGTGGATCGGCACGAACTCGTCGTTCACCGCCGCGTACCGGTTCCACGCGTGGAACCCGGCTTCGCGGACCCATTCCGGGATCTCGTCACCGACTGCGATGTCCATCTGCGTGTGATCCTCGCCTCAATACCGGATGCCGGTGCTGCGAACCGTCTTGACCCACTCACCGCGCTGGTTCGTCCACTCCGACTCGGAGTAGCTGAACAGCATGAGCCCGAGCCGTCCCTCCCGTTCGCTGTAGCCCGCGTGACGCGACACCGACGTGATGACGTCGCCGGGGCGCATCCGCGCGCCGTAGGTCACTTCCATCCCGCCGTTCAGCATGAACTTCGTGGCCGGCGACTCGACCCCGAACATGGTCTCGACGCCCCGGCTCCCCGCGCTCCCCACGTCGAAGGTCTGGGTGCGCTCGGGCGGTCCGGCGGCGGTCATCCAGGCGAAGGGGTTGAACTCCTCCGGTGCCACCAACCCGCCGAACCGCGTGCTGCACGCGTACTTCTCGTCCCAGTACTGCCGGGGTGGTGGCGTCGGGAAGTAGATCGCGATGGCCCACTTGCGGATGTCCGACGCCGAGATCGGCAGCGACGTCTGCCCACCCGTCTCGAGGCCGACCAGCGCTTCCATCTCGGGAGTGATCCAGGTGTCCGGCATGGGCCGACTCTCGCACTCGCGCCCGACCCCACGCCACCCGGAGCGTCGCAGTTGCCAGCAACGCCCCCGAATAGCAGACTGTTTTCACCGGACACGGAACCTCGGGCCTCGCGCCCGGGACACAACGAGAGCCCACGGGGGGAATCCATGGAGCGTCTCACCAAGTCCTTCTCCGTCTTCGACTGCGACGCGCACATCAACGATCCGCTCGCCATCTGGGATCACGTGCCCGAGTCGAAGAAGGATCTCGTCCGCAACACGTACTGGCGGGGTGACGCCGAAGCTTGGCTCAACGGCACCACGCCGGTGATGGGCGGCGGCAACGGGCACTTCCCCGGCTACAACCCGATCTGCATCGCGGGCCCGCAGATGAACAAGAAGATCATGCGGAAGCTCAACTCGATGCCGCTGTCGGCGGAGCAGAAGGCGTACCTGCACCACGACGGCGCGATCGACCCGCACGCACGCATCACCGAGATGGATCTCATGGGCATCGACCAGGTGCTCGTGATCCCGACGATGGTGATCATGCACGTGCCCTACGCGGAGAACGCCGAGGGTGTCGCCGCGTTGTGCGAGGCCTACAACGACTTCGTCGTCGAGTGGTGCGGTGAGGAGCGCAGCCGCTTGTTCGGTGCCGCGTTCCTGCCCGCGCAGGACGCCGCGCTCACTGCGAAGGAGATCCGCCGCGCGGCGGGGCTCGGCCTGCCTGTGGGGCTGATCCGTCCGATCGACGCGCAGGCGAAGTACCCGAACGCAGCCGCGCCGTCGATGATGGCGCCGGGCGCGTACGACGAGGTGTTCCGCGCCTTCGAGGACACGGGGATGGTGCTCGGCATGCACACGTTCCCCGCCGCGAACTATCCGCACCCGCTCGGGCCCGACTACCTCGCGTCGCCCGGCGAGCTCTTCACCCGCGCCGGCACCGATTCGCAGACGTTCTCGTTCGTGCACGAGATGCAGGTGTGGTTGTCGCAGGTGCTGCTGTCCGGCCTGCTCGATCGCTACCCGAAGCTCAAGATGGCGGTGTTCGAGTCGAACGCGGAGTGGCTGCCGTACACGCTGGAGACGTGCGACCGGCTGTTCAAGCTCTACGCGAGCGAGCGCAGCACGTCGAGCGACCGTCTCCCCTCCGAGGCGTTCCACCAGCAGTGCGTGATCTCGTTCGAGTCCGACGAGATCGGCGTGTTCCGCCAGTGGGAGCACTTCGCCGAGATCGGCATCTGGGCGTCGGACGCGTACCACCACGACGGCGCCGACTCGTGGAGCGCGATGCGCAACATGGCCGAGGCGGAGGTGCCCCAGCGCGTGCAGGAGGCGCTGCTCGGCGGCAACGCGCGCCGCTTCTACGGCATCGAGGAGAAGTTGTTCGTGACCGACGAGGCCGCGCCGATCGACCGGCCCGAGTGGTTCCCCGGCGGGCCCGAGCTCGAGGACTGGGCCGAGATCGTGTCGCATCCTCGTGAGAACGCGGAGAAGATGCGCGAGATGGGGCTCGATCCGATGAGCCTGCTGTCGTCGGACTCGGGCGCCGCGGCCGGGAAGGGCTCGTACTGATGGCGACCGTCGTCGACGTCGACAGCCATGTGTACGAGCCGCCCGAGATCTGGGAGCGCTACGTCGACGAGGAGCACCGCGAGCTCGCCCGCTCGGCGTTCTTCCACGAGGTCGACGCGAGCGGGAACCGGCTGACGATCGTGAACGGCGCACCGGGCCGCGAGCTCAACCGCTCGCGTCTCGTGCGACAGGCGATCTGGCGCCCGGGGATGACGCCGGAGACGATCGGCGGGCTCGATCCCGACGTGCACGTGGCCTTGAACCCCGGCGCGTTCGACGTCGACGCGCGTCTGGCCGACATGGACACGATGGGCGTCGACGTGAGCGTGGTGTTCCCGACGTTGTTCAACGAGTACCTGCCGTTGGTGGAGAACCCGCTCGCGGCCGCCGCGCTCGCGCAGGGATACAACGACTGGATCTGGGAGTTCGCGCAACGCGCCGGCGGACGGATCCATCCCGTTGCGATCCTGCCGTTGCACTCCGCGTTGCTCGCGGCGCGCGAGCTCGAACGCGTGCACGACCTCGGGTTCACGTCGGTCGTCATGCGGCCGGCGTTCTACGAGACGTCGGTGATCGAAGGACACTCACTCCGCGACCAGGTGGCGCGCACGATGTCGGACGCGACCCGACGCGGGCTCGGCGCGGCCGACTGGTCGCCGCGCACGTTCGTGGAGAACGCGCCGTTCCGCGGGTTGTGGAGTCGCATCGACGAGCTCGGCGTGGTCGCGTGCGTCCACCCGTCGCTCGGCATCACGGGGCCCGACGCGATCTCGAGCGGCGCGTTCGCCGAGCGGGTGTCGAAGCGCCTCGGCGTGGAGCACACCATCGCGGAGCCGATCGCGCACATGCAGGACGCCGATCTCTTCGTGACGGCCGCGCTGTTCCACGGCCTGCTCGAGGACCAGCCGTCGTTGAAGCTGGCGATCCTGCACTCGGGTACGAGCTGGGTGCCGTTGGCGCTCGAGAAGTCGGAGACGTACCTGTGGCTGTCGCCGCAGTTCGCGACCGCGTTCGTGTGCCTCGAGCCCGAAGAGGTGTGGGAGCGCCACCCGCTCGTCGTGTCGTTCGACAGCTGGGAGCACTCGGTGGGGATCATGCCCGACCGGCTCGGCGACAAGGCGGCGTGGGGGTCGCGCTACCCCAACCACGACGCGGCGGGCCCCGGCGAGGCGATCGCGATGCTCGAGAGCCACGGTGTGGATCAGGCGATGATCGACCGCCTCATGGGCGGCAACGCGATCGACCTGTTCAACCTGAAGGTGCCCGCGACCGCCTGAGGAGGACCGGGCCGGTTCGACAGCGCCGTCGGTGGCAGGTATCTCTACATGATGGCCGTCACGATCGACCCGTCTGCCGAGGCGCGTGCGCGGCTCGGCGGGCGGTACGCGGTGCGGGTGTTGGAGCCGTCTCCGCCGCCCGTGACCACCCCACCCTGGTTCGCCGACGACCCGGTGAACGCTCCGGTGGTCGACGGCCTGCCCGTCGTGAGCCCGGTCGCGAACGGCGACGTCACGTGGGACCAGCTCGCGTCGGATGAC
>DASUMF010000404.1:0-2434 GCA_036277835.1 Acidimicrobiia bacterium | reverse complement strand
CGCCACCGTTGAACTCCGCACCTCAACCGTCTTGGGTCCCGATCGCGGTGTCCAGGCGGCGGCGGGCGCCGTCGAGCCACTCCTGACAGATGGCGGCCAGCTTCTCGCCGCGCTCCCAGAGCGCCAGGCTCTCCTCGAGCGTGGTGCCACCGGCCTCGAGCGCGCGGACGACCTCGATCAGCTCGGTCCGGGCCGCTTCGTACCCAGGACGGTCCGCGTCGGCCCGCGGGGACTTCTCAGCCATGGCTCTCCTCGGTCGGCTGCTCATCGGGCCGCTCACTCGGCCGGCCCTCGACGTCGGTGGTGGTCGCGGCGATCCTGCCGTCGGCGACCCGGATGCTCAATGCGACACCCGCGGCGACGTCACCGACCGACGTGACGACCGGGCCGGACCCGTTGTCGGCGCGCTGCACGACGGCGTACCCCCGCTCGAGGGTCGCCAGTGGCGAGAGTGCGCGGGCACGGGCCCCTTGGTGGGTGATGTCGTCGTGCGCGCGGGTCAGCTGGTGATGGAAGGCGCGGCGGCCACGATCGCGCAGGTCGTCGACCTCGACGCCCCGGGCCTCGAGCAGACTGCGCGGGTCGGCGAGCGCCGGGCGGGCGCGCAGATCGGCCAACGCACGCGACTCATGGTCGACGAGCTGCCGGATCAGCGACCGCACCCTGTCGCGGGCCCAGGTCACCCCCTTCAGCTCCTCCGCCATGTCGGGGACGAGGTGCTTGGCCGCGTCCGTCGGCGTGGAGGCCCGGACATCGGCCACGAGGTCGAGCAGAGGCGTGTCCGGCTCGTGTCCGATGGCCGACACGACCGGCGTGCGGGCGCCGGCCACGGCCCGGATCAGCGCCTCGTCGCTGAACGGCAGCAGGTCCTCGACCGAGCCCCCACCCCGAGCGATCACGATCACGTCGACCGCGGGGTCGCGCTCGAGGCGGGCCAGGGCGTCGATCACCTCGGTGGCCGCGCGGGTGCCTTGCATCGCGGAGTACGCCGTGTCGAAGACGACACCGGGCCAGCGGCGGCGTGCGTTCTCGACCACGTCGCGCTCGGCCGCGGAGCCGGGTGCGGTGATCAGCCCGACGCACTGGGGGAGGAACGGCAGCGACCTCTTCAGCTCCGCGGCGAACAGACCCTCGGCGGCGAGCAGCTGCCGACGCCGCTCGAGCCGGGCGAGGAGCTCGCCGAGCCCCACCATTCGGATCTCGCGCGCGACCAGCGACAGTGAACCGCGGTTGGCGTAGTAGTCGGGCTTGGCATGGATCACCACGCTGGCCCCCTCGACCAGCGGCGGGTTGAGGCTGTCGAACAGCGTGCGCGCACAGGTCACCGGCACCGAGATGTCGGCCGCCGAGTCGCGCATCGTCATGAACACGGTCCCGACCCCCGGACGCCGGCTGATCTGGGTCATCTGACCCTCGACCCACACCGCGCCCAGCCGGCCCACCCACTGGGAGATGGCCAGGGCGATCTGACGCACCGGCGCGGGTGCCGACGGCGACGTCTCCAGGCCCATGCGGCGACCCTAGGACACGGCTCCCCCTGCGGAGCGCTGCTGCGCGGCGACCAGGTCACGCCGCCGACTCGGGGGTTCGACCCCGCCGCCGGTAACCTCGCCCGCATGAGCATCGACCTGGGCATGCCGGTGTCCGCGGAGCAGGGCGTCCGCCTGGCGGCTCCGCGCGGCTACTGCGCCGGGGTCGACCGTGCGGTGATCACCGTCGAGAAGGCGTTGGACCTCTACGGCGCGCCGGTCTACGTCCGCAAGCAGATCGTGCACAACAAGCACGTCGTCTCCGACCTCGAGTCGCGAGGCGCAGTGTTCGTCGAGGAGCTCGACGAGGTACCCGAGGGCGCGACCGTGGTGTTCTCCGCTCACGGTGTCTCGCCCACGGTCCACGAGGAGGCGAAGGCGCGCGGGCTCAAGACCATCGACGCCACGTGCCCGCTGGTGACCAAGGTCCACCACGAGGCGAAGCGGTTCGCCAAGGACGACTACGACATCCTCCTCATCGGCCACTCCGGCCACGAGGAGGTCGAGGGCACGCAGGGCGAGGCGCCGGAGCACATCCAGGTCGTCAACTCGCCCGACGACGTCGACGGGGTCGTCGTGCGCGACCCGGCCAAGGTGGTCTGGTTGTCGCAGACCACGCTGTCGGTCGACGAGACGATGGAGACGGTGCGCCGCCTGCGCGAGCGGTTCCCGCTGCTCGCCGACCCGCCGAGCGACGACATCTGCTACGCCACGCAGAACCGGCAGGTGGCGGTGAAGCGGATCGCGCCGCAGTCGGACCTCGTGATCGTGGTCGGGTCGGCGAACTCGTCGAACTCGGTGCGGCTCGTGGAGGTCGCGCTCGAGGCCGGCGCGGGCGCGGCGCGGCGGATCGACCGCGCGGAGGAGATCGACCCGGCGTGGCTCGAGGGCGTCGGCGTGGTCGG
>DASUMF010000403.1:0-4460 GCA_036277835.1 Acidimicrobiia bacterium | reverse complement strand
TCATCGGACACTCCCGACAACGAACTGGCGTCACTTGACCAACGTATGGCTGGTCAATTGACGCCAGTACGCGATCGGGTCACCCAGAGCCCTTCGAGCAGCTCGTTGCACCCGTCGGCGCGCGGCACCTGGTGCCCGGCGCCCACGAGCGACGCGCGCTCGGCGCCGAACGCAGCGGCCGTCGCGTCGCACGTCCGCTCCTGGATCGGGTCGTGGCCGCCCGACACGACCAGCTTCGGGAACTCTGCCGTCGCGAGCGACTCGCTCGGGATGACGGCGTCGAACGGTGGCCGCTCGCCCATGAGCACGCGTGTGTGCTGCGCCAGGTCGGGCGGGAGCGGGTCGGGGAGATCGGCGGGCGGTGCGCCGATCATGGCGAGGAACCCGACGAGGAACTCGCGCGGATCGGTCACGGTCCGCTGGCGGTGCGCGTGCTGTGCCGCGTCGCGCGCGACGTCGGGATCATCGGGGAGCAACGCCATCGTCGCCGGCTCGAGCAGGCACAGCGACCACACCGCATCGGGTCGCCGCGCCGCGGCAAGCGTCGCGACCAAGCCTCCGTACGAGTGCCCCACGAGGTGCGCACCCTCGCCGAGCAACTCGGCCACGTCGTCGGCATCGACGTCGAAGTCGGACGAGTCCGCGGGCGGGTTCGGCACGTAGCCGCGCCGGCTCGGCACGACGAGGTTCCACCGCTCGCCCAGTGGCCGCTGTCGGCGCCACGCCGACTCGCCACTCGCCAGCGCGCCGTGCACGAGCACGACGCGCGGCCCTGCACCCCATTCGGCGACGGCGATGTCCACGTGGTCGCGACGTGGCTCAGCGTGACGTGCGAGCGCGCGACCTGCTCACAGGATGGCGCCCGAGGCGCGTCGGGCCGCGATGTCGTCGTCGGAGTGGCCGAGTGCGCGCAGCACCTCGTCGGTGTGCGCGGCGAAGTCGGGCGCGGGTGGCGGGTCACCCGCTTCCTCGTCGAAGAGGATCGGCGGTACCGGCACCTTCAGCCCGCCGTCGGGGTAGTCGACATGGCGCAGGAACCCGTTCGCGATGGTCTGCGGGTCGTCGTACATCTCTGCCGGTGTCTGCACCGGCGCCCACACGCCCTTCGTGTCGACGAGCGCGACCTTCCACTCGTCAAGTGTGCGCGAGCCGAAGATCTCGTCGAGGATCGCGACCGCGTCCGCACGGTGCTCCACGCGCCCGGCCGCGCTCGCGAAGCGCGCGTCGGTGGCGAGGTCGGGTCGGTCGAGGTGCTCGCAGAGGTCGACCCAGTCGCGGTCGGCGTCGCCGAGGAACAGGAGGCTGAGGAACCGGCCGTCGGACGTGCGGTACTGGGTCATGTTCGCGGGCGCGAACTCGCGCGCGGCCGGTGGCTCGACCGGGCCCGTCGCCGCGACGGGCGCGGCCTGCGCGGCCATCGGCCCGATGCCGGTCGCGCCGGGTGCGGCGTTGAGGATCGCCATGCCGTTGAACCACACCGCGGTGGCGAGCAGCGAGCCGTCGACCACCGACGGCTCACCGGTGCGCTCCCGCTTGAGGAGCGCGGCGCAGATCCCGCCGGCGAGGGTCATGCCCGACATGCCGTCGCCGTGCCCGACCATCCCGGTCGGCCACGACGCGCCCGACACGTCCATCGTCGACTGCGCGAGCGAGCCGCGGCACCACCACGTGACGCCGTCGTAGCCGCCCCGCTCCGACTCGGGCCCGTTCGGCCCCTGGCCGGTGCCGCGCGCGTAGATGATCCGCGGGTTCACGGCGCGGATGTCGTCGACGTCGATCTTCAGCTTCCGACGCGACGCGGGCAGCGTGCTGGTGAGGAACACGTCGGCATCGGCCACGAGCTCGTAGAGGATCTCGCGCCCGTCGTCGGTGGTGAGGTCGAGCGCGATCGAGCGCTTCCCGCGGCTGTAGTGCTTGAACAGCATGCTCGCGTCGCCGGGCTCGAGCGAGCCGCCGAGGAAGCGCATCGGATCGGGGGCGGTGGGGCTCTCGACCTTCACGACGTCGGCGCCCCAGTGCGCGAGCACGCCGCCCGCCGAGGGGACGAAGGCCCACACGGTCACCTCCACGACCTTGATGCCCGACAGCACGTCCATCCCGATCCCCCTACTGTGTCGTTCAACACCGTTGTCGTGACGCTACCGTCGCCCGACCGGTCCCGCATCGCCGTCGCCCGACGACCTGAGGAGCCTGACCCCCATGAAGTTCGGACTGCCGTTGTTCGGTGTGAGCCCCCGCTTCTACGGCGACATCGCCCAGTCGGCCGAGGCCAACGGGTTCGAGTCGGTGTGGATGCCGGAGCACCTCGTGTTCCCCGAGACGATGCCGTCGACGTACCTCTACACCGAGTCGGGCCAACCTCCCGTGAACCCCGACACGCCGCTGTTCGACGTTTGGGTCTCGCTCGCCTTCATCGCGCACGCCACGAGCACCATCCGTCTCGCGACGAACGTGTACGTGCTGCCGTTGCGCCACCCGGTGGAGGTGGCGCGCTCGGTCGTGACCCTCGACCGGCTCTCCAACGGGCGCGTCACGTTGGGCATCGGCGTCGGCTGGCTGGAGGACGAGTTCGACGTCGTCGGCCGCGGCTTCCACGACCGGGGCAAGCGGGCCGACGCCATGATCCCGCTGATGCGGCGGCTCTGGACCGACGACGTGATCGAGGTGCACGACGAGCACTTCGACTTCGGCCCGGTGAAGTTCCAGCCCAAGCCGCGCTTCGGCTCGATCCCCATCGAGGTCGGGGGCGTGAGCGCGCCGGCGCTGCGTCGTGCGGGGCGTCTCGGCGACGGCTGGATCGAGATCGGCTCGCCGACGCTCGAGGCGGCACGCGAGAAGCTCGACGTCGTGTTCGCGCACCGGCACGACGCAGGTCGCGACGACCAACCGTTCGAGGTGACGCTCGGTGGCCAGTTCGGCCGCGACGTCGACGGCATCCGCCGGTGCGAGGACGCGGGTGCGACCCGCATCGTCGTGGCACCGATGATGTCGCCGGGGGAGCGCATCACCCCTGAGTTCGTGGCCGACTTCTGCAAGCGCTTCGCCGACGAGGTGATCACGCAGGTCTGACGCGGCTCACACGTCGAAGCCGAAGAGCTCCTTCGCGTTGCCGAACGTCATGCGCTCGATCTCGTCCTCCGGCACGCCGGCGAACTGCTTCTCCACCCACTCCTGCGAGTACGGGAACGCGCCCTCGGGGTGCGGGTAGTCGTTTCCCCACATCAGGCAGTCGATCCCGGTGAGCTCACGGTTGCGGATCGCGAGTGGGTCCCACATGAAGGTGGCACGCGCCTGGCGCTTGAGGTAGTGGCTCGGCAGCTCCGGCAGCGGGTGCGCGGCGCGCGCCACGTTGCCGAAGCGACCCTCGAAGTGATGGTCGAGGAATTGCATCACGCCCGCGAGCCAGAACGCATAGCCCTCGGTCATCACCACGGTGAGGTCGGGGTGCCGTTCGAACACGCCGCTCAGCGTGAGCCACGTGAGCGTCGCGCCCATGTCGACCGAGAGCGTGTAGAAGCCCTCGATCGACTCGCCCGGCCACTTCGGCGCCATCGGGTTCGCGTTGGCGTACTCCTCGGTGCGCTGCGCGGCGATGTGCATCGTGATCGGGACGCCGAGCCCGGCCGCCGCCTCCCACACCGGCTCCCAGTCGGGGAGGTAGTAGGGCGAGTCGAAGATGCCGTCGGGCAGCACCGCGGGGCGCAGCCCCATGGCGGCGGCCCGTTCGAGCTCGGTCGCGCAAGCGGCGGGGTCGAGGTAGGGGAGATGGATCCCGGGCGCGAAGCGCCCGAGGTGGTCCTGGTACGTGTCGGCCAGCCAGTCGTTGACCACCTGGCACCACGCGACCTGTGCCTCGCGCACGAGCGGCCCGCGATTGGCGCCGAACTCGGGTGTGCCGATCAGCACCGCCGCGACCACACCCTCGCGGTCCATGTCCTCGAGCCGCCCCTCGGGATCGAACGCGGGGTTGTTCTCCTCGAGGAGCGTGGCGCTGGAATGCACGATCTTCGAGAGCAGGCGCTCGTCGTCGATCTTGATCTCCGACGGCATGCCGGTGTTCATCATCGAGTCGCGCACCATCGGGATCACGAGGTAGCGACCGTCGGGACGGTCCTCGACGAGGAACATCTGGTTGGCCACGTGAGGGCGCAGCCGCTCGGGCAGCTCGTCGATCAGCCAGGGCGGCGGCGTGAGGTGGTTGTCGGTGGTGATGAGCTTGCGCATGGAATCCCCTTTGCGTTCGCGACTGCGTCGCGGTTGTGCTCAGGCGCGTGCGCCGAAGCGCACGCCGTCGAGCGCCTCGAGCCACTCGAGCGGCGCGCCGGTCTCGTCCTCGCCGTAGCCGACGCACCCGCCGTCCCACGTCCACTTGAAGAGCCCGGCACCGCTCGCGTCCTGCTCGCCCCATCGCGAGAGCAGCTCGCCGTCGACCGAGAGCGTGCGGTCGAGCGCGTCGACCC
>DASUMF010000402.1:0-2081 GCA_036277835.1 Acidimicrobiia bacterium | reverse complement strand
CAGCCGGTACAGGGATCGAAGCGGCGGGTGCTTGGCGGAGCCAAGCTGGTAGAGGCGCTCGGGGAGTTGAATGTCCTTGAACCGATGCTCTCCCAGGTCGGTGAGCTCCAGGTCGACCTCGCCGGTGAGCGCGTCGACCGTCTCCCGCGAGAGGACGATCTGGCCACCGTGCGCCGAGTCCATGATCCGCGCCGCACGGTGGACGTCGAGGCCGACATACTTCGGCGCGTCGAGCGCGGGCGTGCCCGTGTGGATGCCGACGCGGACCGACACCGGCCCCTCGCCGAGCACCGCGAGCGCGTCGCGCATGGCCGCAACGGCATCCGCGGCCTGCGCGAACGCATAGAAGAACGAATCCCCCTCGTAGTGGACTTCGTACCCCCGGCAACGGCCGCACGCGTCCCGGATCGCGACGCGGTGCTCGGCCAGCGCGGCCCGGTAGCGCTCCACCCCCAGACGCTCGAGCAGCCGCGTCGACCCCTCGATGTCCGTGAACACCAACGTCACCGTCCCCGACGGCTGAGCCACCGCAGCCACGGGCGCATCATCGCGCCCGACGCCGACAGGTCAATACCGACCTCCCGTCGGGGCGATGGGAAGGCGCCTCGGGGGCGGGGGATCCGGCCCCCGAGGCGCTTGGTCGTCGGCTCTCGCTAGCAGATGACGCCGACGATCTTGCCGATCCCGGCGTGGCCCGGATCAGGGCCGTAGCCCGGGGCGACCTCGACGACGACGATGTGCGCGATCGTCCCGCTGATCGTCGACCCGTGCTGCTGCACCCTGGTCGAGACGATGACGTTGATCTGCCCTGGCAGCGAGGTGGGCGGTGCCGAGCTGTTGCCCGGGCGGGTCTCCCACCGCGATCCGCAGGTGACGCTCGTCGGGCTGTCCGCGAACCCCTTCATCGCGGAGGGCGCGCTGCCGCCGCTGAAGGAGTTCTTCTTGGCCCACTGCGAGCCCCAGAAGTACACCGTGTTGCCGACGGTCGGCGAGCCGGCCGACCGGTCGCCGATCACGAATGCGCCCGTCGCGGGCGGTGCGAACACGTTGGCGGTCGCCGACGCGCTCGCTGGCTCGTAGAACGTGTCGCCCGCGAACTGCCCGGTCACGCCGACCCCGCCGGGGGACTGCGCGACCGAGGCGATCGAGCACGAGGCCGAGCCCGACGCGTCGGTCGTGCCCGAGCACGACTGTGCCGAGCCGCCGGAGCCGAGCGCGAACGTGACGGTCCGCCCCGAGAGGGGTGCTCCGTCCGTCGTCAGGACGCCCGACAGCGTCATCGGCTGGCCGTTCACCGCCGACACGTCGCCGGTGTACGACAGCGCGGTCTCCTCCAGCGTCACGACGAACGTCGACGAGCCGTTGCTCGCTCCGTAGGTCGCATCGCCGGCGAACGAGGCTGCCAGCGGATACGTGCCGGCCGGCTCAGCCGGCGTCACGGCGCAGGCGGCCGTACCGGTCGCGTCCGTCGTCGCGGTGCAGGACTCGACGCCGTTCAGCGTCAACGTCACGGACTTGCCCGCGATCGGCGCCGACGTGCTCGAGAGCGTGAGCACGGCCGACACGGTCGTCGCGTCCGCGAAGTCGCCGGTCGCCGGCGACACCGTCAACGTCGTCGGCTGAACCGCCGCCGCCTCGACGGTGACCGGTGCCGTCGGGCCTGTCGGCGCGACCGCCACCGCACCGGCCTCGCCGCCCGCGTTGTTCGTGAACGTCCCGGGCGTGCTCGAGGCGGTCACGCCGAAGTGCAGCGTGAGGTCGCCGTCGGCCGCCACCGCGAACGAGCCGCTCCAGGTGAGCGTCTGGCCCGAGATGGACGGGTTCGCAGTCGTGGCGCCGGTCGTCGACCCCGCCACGTAGGTGAACCCTGCGGGCAACGTGTCGGTGATCGAGGTCACCGTCGCCGAGACCGCATTCGGATTGTGGATCGTGATCGTGTAGCCGTCGGCACCCCCCGGGGCGACGGTCGCGAAGTCCGCCGTCTTCGAGGTCACGAGCGGCGCCACGCCGAGCGGCGAGAACGTGGTCAGGTGCGAGACGACGGTCGAGCCTCCTGCGGGAACCGTGACGTCCCAGCTCAG
>DASUMF010000401.1:0-2269 GCA_036277835.1 Acidimicrobiia bacterium | reverse complement strand
GTCTTGAGGGTCTTGCAGGTCTTGGCGTTGGCCGATGCCGCGCCCGCGCCCGGCGCCGCCACCAGCAGCGCGCCGCAGGACAACATCGCGATGAGGAGGAGTCGAGCAACTCGCATGGGACACCTTCTGGTTGGGGCGGCCTCGGGTTGGGTGGCCTCGGTCGGAGCGACCAGTCGGGGCGGCCACGGTCTCGCATCTGCCGCAAGCGAGGCTACTGCGTGGTTTCGACCGTCCCGTGACAGACCGCGGCACCCTGGGCGTCGATGAGCGAGATGGTGTCGCCCGTCGCGATCGGCACGCTGCTCGCGCCCACCCACGACCCTCGTGAGTCGACGATGTCGATCCCGCCGATCACGGCTGGGGATCCGGCCGCCGACGCGACCTGGATGTCGTAGCGGCCGGCGTCGACGCCGTACGCCACCGCGAGCACGACGTTGCGGTGGTCGCTCACGTAGGCCCAACCCGCGGGCGCCCCGCTGACGGCGCTGACCATCGGCGCCGTTGCGAGCTCGGTCGCCGGCGTCGTCGCCACCCGGGTCGTGTCGGTGCGCGCGTCGATCACCCGCAGGATCGTGATGCTGAGGATCGTCGCCGCGGCGACCGCGACCGCCACCGACGCGAACCAGCGTCGACGCGACCGGCGCCGATCCGCGTGGAGACCCTCGAGCACCCGCTGCTCGAACCCGGCCGGCGGCTCGCGTTCGGGCACCATGAGCGGCAACACGTCGGCGGCCTCAGTGAGCTCCGCGACGTAGGCCTGGCAGCGCGAGCAGTTGGTGAGGTGGACGATCACCTCGGCGCGCTCGGCACCGCCGAGCACCCCCAGCGCGAACTCGGGAGCCGCATCGTGCACCTGGACGCAGGTGAGGCCGCTCATTCAGCGCGCTCCTCGGAGACGAGCGCAGCGCGGAGCCGGATCAAGGCCGTGCGGATCCTCGTCTTGGCCGTTCCCAAGGGGATGCCTTCGATCTCGCCGATCTCCCTCGCAGTGTGGCCGAGCAAGCCGGCCAGCAGCACGGCGCGGCTCTGCTCCTCCGGCAGCCGGCTCAGCGCGATCCGCAGCCGGGCCACGTCGTCGCCCAACTCCGCGAGCTCGTGCATCTCGCGGTCGTTCGACGCTCGGTCGATCCCCACCAGCGTGGTCGGGTCGATCGGAAGTGGTCGACGGACCCGCACCGAGTCGATCGCGAGGTTGCGCGTGATCGTGAGCAACCACGCGACCACCGTGCCGCGACGCGGGTCGTAGGACGCTGCGTGCTTCCACGCCCGGACGAACGCTTCCTGTGCGACATCCTCCGCGGCACGGTCGTCGGCCACGATCGTGCGCGCCAAGCCGAACACCCGACGCTGGAACCGGCGGACGAACGCCGCCGCGGCGTCGGGATCGCCGGTCGCCAAGCCGGCCACGAGCGCGTCGTCGGAGACTGACCACATGAGGATGTACGGCCTCGCACCCGGAGGAGATTGGGTTTCGAGGGTACAACCTTCGCCTCGAGCACAGGCCCCGCGGGAGCAGGCTGCGTAACGTGGGTCGATCCCCGTTCGGAGGAGAGGTCCCATGCGGAGAGTTGTCAGCACATGCGTCGTCGTCGCGGCCACGCTCGCCCTGATCACCGTCGGCACCGCGATCGGTCCGGCCGCCGCCGCGTCGAAGAAGCCGGTGAAGATCTCCGGCACGGTGAACGTGCACGGCACCAAGGACGTGAGCACCACCGCGTCGCCGACCCTCTCGGTGGCGCTCGAGAACTTCTTCTTCAGCCCGACCTTCGTGAAGGCCAAGGCCGGTGAGGTGATCACCCTGAAGCTCGCCAACAAGGGCAACGTGCCGCACACGTTCACGTCTGACGCGCTGGGCGTCGACGAGCAGCTCTCCCCCGGCGACACGATGACGGTCGACATCACCGTGCCCGCCGGCGGCGGTGCGTTCGTCTACCACTGCGACTTCCACGGCAGCGCGGGGATGAAGGGCGCCGTGTTCACGAAGGCGGGCGTGAAGGCGACCGACTCGGCGTCGTAGCGAGCGCCGCGACGCGACGCGACGCGAACCTACGTGCGGCGGAAGCCGCGTCCGAAGAACCCACCCTTCGGCCGCGCGTGTGCGTGGTAGTGGTCCGGGATATTGCGCATGTTGTCGTCGACGTAGTGCTCGACGGTGAGGGTCTGTCCCGCCACGAGCGCGAGCTGCTGGTGCATGTGCTCGAGCTGCTCGGTCGGGGGCTGGGTCCCGTGGAAGCGCCACACGACCATGGGCACCTCGCAGATCTCGCAC
>DASUMF010000400.1:0-3211 GCA_036277835.1 Acidimicrobiia bacterium | reverse complement strand
TGACGTCGCGTCGTCGAGCACCATCTCGGGCGCACCCATCACCCAGGATCCGTGGCCGTCGAACGAGGCCGCGCTCCACTTGCGCGCCGAGGAGAACGGCACCTGCCCTGTTCGTGCCCAGCCCGCGGCGTCCGGGCCTGCGGGCGGCGCAAAGGCGGGAGCCAGCGCCGCCAACGTCGCGTTCGGGTGCTCCTCGTCCGCCAGCGCGCCGAGCGCGCCCCGCACCAGCTCCTCGCTCTCTGGCTTGTCGGCAAGCACGAGCAGCTCGTCGAACACGATCTCGCCCTCGGTGAGCGTGCCGGTCTTGTCGAGGCACACCACGTCGACGCGCGCGAGCCCTTCCACCGCCGGCAGCTCCTGCACGAGCACCTTGCGGCGGGCCAACGTGAGCGCGGCGACGCCGAACGCGATGCTCGTGAGCAGCACCAGCCCTTCGGGCACCATGCCGACGACCCCCGCCACGGTGCCGCGCAGCGCCTCGTCGAGCGGATGATCTGCGATCTGGCGCCAGAACAACAGCGCGGAGACCGGGATCAGGATCCACGTGATGATGCGCAGGATCAGGTTGATGCCGTCCATCAGCTCCGAGCTGGTGAGCTGGAAGCGTCGTGCCTCGGCCGCGATCTTGCGCGCGTAGGCGTCGCCGCCCACCCGCGTCGCCTGGAAGCGACCGTTCCCCGCCACCACGAAGCTGCCCGAGAGCACCTCGTCGTCGACGTGCTTGTCGACCGGGTCGCTCTCCCCGGTGAGCAACGACTCGTCGACCTCGAGCCCCTCGGCGTCGCGCACCACGCCGTCGCAGGGAATCTGGTCGCCGAGGCGCAGCTCGAGCAGATCGTCGAGCACGACCGTCTCGACCGGCACCTCGCCGACGACGCCCTCGCGCACGACCCGCGCGATCGGTGCGTTCAACACGGCGAGCTGGTCGAGGGTCCGCTTGGCCCGCAGCTCCTGCACGATGCCGATGAGCGCGTTGGCGACGAGCACGAATCCGAACAGGGCGTCCTGGATCGGCCCGACCACGAGGATCACCGCGAGCATCGTGCCGAGGATCGCGTTGAAGCGCGTGAACACGTTGGCGCGGACGATCTCGCCGAGGGTGCGGCTGGTGCGCTCCCCCGTGTCGTTCACCTCGCCACGCGCGACTCTCTCGCCCACCGCGTCGCGCGTGAGCCCCGTCGGCGGGGTCAACGCCTCGCGCGCGCCCGAGCCGACCTCGCTCGTCGGCACGGGGAGGGGCGCGGCCGTCATGTGCTCACCGGGAGATGCAGCGCCGCTCGCGAGTCCGCACGATCATGCCGGGGCACTGGAAAAGGGTATGAGCGCGATCTCGCCGGTGGCGTCGTCCTCGAGCACGCGGTAGCCACCGAGATGGGCGAGCGGCTCGCGACCCTCCTCCGGTCCGATCGCGATGAGCTCGTCGCCGGCGTGGAGACGGACCGGCCCGCGCGGGCGGTAGAGGTAGCGCTGATCGCGGCGGATCGCCAGCAGGTAGAAGCCCGTCTCGAGCTCGAGTTGCAGCTCGTTCAGCGTGCGCCCGTCGAGACGCGATCCCGACGACACCGGGACCCGCACGATCACCTCGTCGCTGTCACCGAAGGCGATGGCGAGCACCGGGTGCATCTCCTCGTTCTCCTCGACCAGCCACACCATCTGCTGCGCGGCGTCGCCGAGCTCCTCGGCTGCCCCACCGAGGTGCAGCAGCCCGCGCAGCGAGCTCGGCTCCATCTGCTCCGCCGCGCTGCGCAGCACCCACACCTCGAGGCGCTCGCGCATCTCGTCGAGACGGTCCTCGAGCGCGCTCACCTCGGCGGCCAGGCTCTGGTCGTTGAACAGCAGGGCCGAGTACGCGAGACCGATCGCGACCTCCGACACGTTCTTCATCTCGACCAGCACGTCGACGGCGCGGTCGAGGTCGGTGATGATCGTCGGGTCGTCGTCGGTGCCCGGCGGACGCCACTCGGGCGCGCCCGCGAGCTCGCGCAGCTCGGTGATGCCACCCGGGGCCCCGCGCAGGATGAGCACGTCGTCGGGGAGCAGCATCTCGTCGCCGTCGGGATCGATCACCCAGTCCTTGCCGCGGCGGATCGCCACCACGCGCATGCCCACCTCGGTGGGGAGCGCGACGTCGGCGAGCGTGCGACGGGCCAACGGCGACTCCGCGCGCACGCGCACGCGGTGGGAGATCTCCTCGGCGGCGGCGAGGTCGGCCACCAGAGCGGCCGGGATGCCGAGCTTCTTGGTGACGATGCGGGCGATGTCGACCGCGGCATCCGACATCCGCTCGATCGCCGAGAGCACGTGGAGCACGCTCGACATCTCGGACGCGTCACGCGGCGAGCGTGCGGCGAGCACGCACACCTCGCGCATCGCGTGGGCGAGGTCCTCGAGGCGCTCCTGCAGCTCCTCGACCTCCTTCGCCATGCCGGAGTCGCCGAAGAACAGCGCCGCGTATGCGAGGTCGACCATCAGCTCGGAGGTGTCTTTCGCCTCCGACAGCATGGCCTTGAGGTTCCTGGGTTGATCGTCGGGTGGCATGGGCTCCTGGCCAGACCGCGCGGGACCAAACGTTACCGCCTTGGGTGGGCCGCTACGTGAGCCCGAAGGTGACGATGGCGAGGATCAACGCGAGTGCGCCGAGCAGGTCGAGGCTCGAGGTGACGATCGGGATCGCGTGGTTGTCGGGATCGAGGCCCAGCCGATACGACGCGACCGCGCCGTAGAAGCCCACCAGCACCGAGAACGTGGTGGCGATCAAGCCCGCGAACATCGACACCGCGATCATGTCGAGCGATCCGGGGCTCTCCAGGCCGACGACGGCCGACGCGATGTCGGCGGTGATCCCGAGGAGCAGGAACACCGGCACCGCGTACATGTAGATCAGGAGCACGTCCTCGCCGACCGCCTGGAGCCGCCACCGGCGCGGGTCGAGCGTGCCGAGGTGCAGCTTGGTCGACACGCGCGCGCTGAGGATCCCGCCAAGCGCGCCGGAGTCCTCGAGGAACGGCGGCACCAGCACCAGCAGCGCCGGGTACACCAGGAACGCCTCGAAGCGCTTCTCGATCGTGAGGCCTGCGATCACGTCGATCGTGCCCGCGAGCACGAGCACCGGCACCGACTCGCGGGCGATGCGCCGCAGGATCGGGTGCCGCGAGCGCACGCTGCGCACCAAGGCACCGAGACCCACGATCGCGCACAGCACCGCGATGAT
>DASUMF010000399.1:0-6836 GCA_036277835.1 Acidimicrobiia bacterium | reverse complement strand
GTGCCGATCGTCGGGAGGTAGCCCAGGTCGGGTGCTTGGAGTGCCACGGTGATCGGTTCCCCCCGAGCCTTCGGCCCATCCGTGTTTCTGCGCACCATACAGATCGGGCGCGGTGACCCGCAACGGGCGATCGATGTCGATCAGACGCCCGCGCTGCGCTCAGCGGCGGCGGGCACCGTCGAGCACGAGGCGCATCCGGGCACGGATCACGTCGGCCAACACCGCCTCCTTGGCCGTCCCGAGCGACCACCGCAGGATGCCCTCGATCACCATGCCCGACGCGACCGCGCCGAGCTCGACGGTGTCGGCGCCCGGCGCGAGGTCGTCACGCTTCGCGGCGAAGATCGCTTGCAGCTGCCCGGTGAAGCTGTGTCCGCCCGCCTCGTCGCCGAGGTATCCGATCCCGCCGAGCACCGACCGCGTCACGCGGGCGACGAGATCGGGGGGCAGGCGTTCCACGTAGCGCGCCAACTCGGTGGCGAACAGCTCGACTGCGTCGTCGAGCGAGATCGAGTCGAGTGGCGTTCTGCTGATCGCGTTGCCGATCGTCTCGGCGGACGTGCTCGCGACCTGCTGGAGCAACGACTGCTTGTCGGCGAAGTGGAAGTAGTACGTCGAGCGCGCGACACCTGCGGCAGCGCTGATGTCGTCGATCGTCGTCTCGTCGAAGCCGCGCTCGCGCCACAGCTGGAGCGCCGCGTGCACCAGCGCGTCGCGCGTCTGGCGCGAGCGCTCCTGCCGGAGCAACGAACGCCGGTACGGGTTTGGTTGCGTCTCCGACTCCGCCATGACCACTCAGACCCTAGCGGTGTTGGGTGTCGCATTCCTCCCGTGGTGTGGCGACCTGGTCCAGTCCCTTCGGCGGTGCGAGAGAGTCGGCGAGCGGCCCCAGCAGCGCCCTGGCCTTCTTCTCGCCGATCCGAGGTAGCCGCTTCAACGCGTTGATGTCCTTGCGTTGCGTGCGCGTGAGCGTGCCCGACGCGCGGGCGCAGTCGATCGTCTCGTCGATCCTGGCTGTCACACCCGTCTGCCGCGCGACCGCGGCGTTGAGCTTGTTCACGGTCGAGAAGAGATCGCCGCTCACTGTGAAGTTCACCGCGAAGGTGTTGGGCAACTTGTTGCGCTCGGCGATGCACGCTTGTGAGCGCCTGGTGAGCGTCGCGGCCGAGTTCGTCTTCCCCGCCCGCACCGGGTCGGGGAGACCGCCGGGGTTGATCCAGTGGTTCACGATGAACAGGCTCTTGCCCGTCTTGCCGCGGTACGGATCGCAGCTGAAGCTGTCGACGGTCTTGAAGTTGTAGGGCGTCTCCTCCGAGACCTGGTAGGTGTTGAGCAGCCACCGGTACTTGCTCGGCTGCTTCTCGAACATCACGATGAGACGCTGCTCGTTCTGCTCTGCCTGCTTCTTCTTGGGTACCACCAGCTCGTGGAGCGACGGCCACACGCCGGGGGTCTTCGGGGTCCACACGCGGTCGAGCAGGTCGGCGTCGATCAGCGCCTGGCGGAAGTCCTTCGGCGTCACGTAGTCCTCGACGTCGATGATCACGACGTCGGTGAGGTTGCGGTCGAGGAAGTCGCGGATCTCTCCGAGCACCTGCGCCGACGGGACCGCGCCCAGCTCGCAGAAGTCGTGGCAGAAGTACACGTCCTTCTTCTCGCCCGAGGTGTCGGCGGTACCGGTGAGCGCACCCAGACGATCGAGCTCGCGCACCGCGTTCGGTCCCTGTTCCGCCGCCAACGCGGCGCGGTTCGCGCCTCCCGCGAGGTTCGTGCGGACCAGCCCGTGGTCGTCGTAGCCGTAGTAGGCGTCGAGCATCAGGAACCGCACCCCGGCGTTGAGCTGCTCGGCGACGCTGATGGTGTGCTCGGCGCCGAAGAAGTCGTACGCGGCCGACGACATCGCGTTGTGGCTCCCGGGCCACACGATCTGGTCGACCGACTGCGCGCACAGCTCGATGTAACCGTTGCAGCCCTGGTTGGAGGGGTTGGCCTTCGCCTCTTCGGTGCTCGCGGCGACCAGGCTCACCGCGCCGCTGCTCGTGACGAGCGCGCCGGCGACCAGCGCCGCGAACACGAGAGCGACCTCCCGCTTGTGGAGGCGCTTGATCGTGTGGTCGGTGACGAGCACGCCGCTGGCGCGCAGGCACACGACGATGCCGACGTAGAGCAGCAGGATGGCTGCGACGTACAGCGCGAGCTCGAACAGGCGGCTCGGCACCATGAGCGCGAGCACGGCGACGAGCGCGAGCGACAACCCACCCGCGAACCGCCAGCGGGGGCTGAGCCGCCTGGCCGCGAACCAGGCGCGCACGCGGTCGGCACGGTCGCGCAGGTCGCCGCCGTCGTGGCCCGGCGCGAGTGCGATCGCCAGCCCGACCACGAGCATGCCGCGGCCCGCGCCCACGAGTCGACCGACCAGCACGTCGATGAATTGCGCGACCGCCTCACCGCGCCCGGGGTCGTTGGTGGCGGCCGCGGCCGCGAACACCGGCGTCGCTGCACCGACACCCAACAGCAACGCGCCGGCGACGGCCAGGATCACACCGACGGCGCGTATCGCGTGCACGCGATCGCGCGCCCGGGCCAGCGTGAACGCGAGCACCGCGATCCCGATGAGGAGCACCGGGATGTAGAGCGCTCGTATCCACTTCGTCGCGCGGAACAGGCGATCGACGGTGGTGTTCTGCGAGATGGTCGTCGTGGCGTCGAGGACGTTCGCGGGGAGCTTCTTCGACAACGCCGGGTTGATCGCGTCGAGCGCGGCGCGCACCGTGACCGCGGCCTGCGCTGACGACACGTTCGCTCTCGACGAGGTCGAGATGCGGAAGATCTGGTCGTGGGCGCCGGCGGCGAAGTCGTACACCGCTTCCTGGACCGGAGCGGCGGTGATCGCCTCGGAGATCGCGTCGGCGACCACCGGGCGCGCCGCCGACACGAAGTTCGAGCTCTTCGCGAGGCGGAGCGTCGCCTGGTCGGCGATGTAGTCGCGCACCTCTTCCCGTTGCGACGACTTCGTGACGACGTCGGCGAAGCCGTTGGCGTCGAGCACACGTGTGCTCAGCCACCACCCGATCGCGCTCAGCGCGATGAGGAGCACTCCGAGGATCGCGAGCGCCCGGACCGCCCCGCGGCCGAGCCCCCTGCCGTCTGCCGTCATTCGCGAGCGAGTCTTGCAGGCCGACGCGCTACATCGTGTCCGGGTAGTACTCCCCGGGGCCGAGCTTCGCCACGTCGGTGCGGAAGTCGGACTCGAACGGCCAGTCGTCTTCGCGACCGGGCACCGGCCCCTGCATGAAGCGCCCGTACTCGGCGTTGCCCGAGTGCTCCTCGCCGACCAGCGACCACGCCTGGCGCTTGTACGTCCAGTTGTCGGGTTGGAGTCGGAAGCAAGCGTTGAAGTGCGCGACGGCGGCGTCGCGACGACCGGCACGCCACAGGTGGTTGGCGAGCTCGAAGTGCGCCGCGCCCTCCGACTTCGAGAGTGGCCGGGGCTGCGACCGCGCGACGACCTCGTCGGGAGTGAGCGCGAACTCGCTCGCCGCACCCTTCACGACCCAGTCGCGGATCGCGTCGGGGTACGCGTCGCGGTCCTGGCCGCTGGCGATGTTCTCCTGCTGGCGCGCCGCCGCGGCGCGGCGCTCCTCCCGGCGCCGCTGCGCCTCAGGCGACTCGTCGCGCTGCTGGTTGGGGTCGCGCGCAGGGCGTACCTGGCGCATCATGTCGTCGGGCATCGCCGTGGGGCCGGGCCAGCCGGGCTCGGCGGGCCGCACGATGATCCCCGCCTCGTCGATCCACACGACGTCGGGGATGTTGCGCACCCCGAACAACGCGTCCATCTGATGGGTCTCGTCGATCAACGACGGATGGTCGGGGTGTGCTGCCTCGATGTACTTGCGGCAGGCCTCCGGGCCGCTCAGCTCGAGCCCGATCGTGACCACCTCGAGCCCCTGGCCGTGGAGCTCGGCTCGCAGCGCCTGCCACCCGGGCAGGTCGAAGGCGCAGCCTCAGTAGGGCGCCCAGGCGACCAGCACCACCTTCTGGCCGCGGAGCGACGAGAGACGGAACTCGTTGCCGTCGAGGTCGGGGAGCACGAGCTCGGGAGCCTCCGCGGTGACGAGCGCGCGATCGCCGAGCGACTCGGGCCCGATCGACCACAGGCCCTCGTCGGCATCGTGCACCAACGCCATGCGCAGCCGCTCCGCGGTGGGCTCGACGCGGAAGCCGTCGCGCGGGTCGAGCGGTACGCAGATCTCGCCCTTGCACGCGCCTTCGGGCTTGATCTCCCACCCGGTGCCGGCTTCGAACTGCTCCGGCGTGACGTCGAGGTCGGTGACGATCATGACGTCTTCCCTTCCGACGCGCCGCGCAGCTCGGCCTGGCGCTCGCGGTGGATCGTCCACGCGTCGGCGAGCGAGAGCTTCCCGATGCCCACGGGATCGCTGATCATGAAGCGCTGGAGGTCGGTGGGCCGGCGTCGTGCGAAGTACCACCGGCCGTCGCGCTTCACGTAGTCGTCGACGTAGCACGCCGCGACTTCGGTCCACTTGTCGCCGATGCCCGCGACGGCGCGGACGTAGCACATGCCGTACGCGTGCGAGTCGTCGACGAAGTCGATCTGGTGGTTCGAGATCAGGTGCATCACCGAGCCCTCGGTGCCCTGCCCGAGGAGCTTTTCGTAGAAGGCCTTCGTCGCCTCGCGGCCCTTGCCCCACTTGCCGTTGTCGACCTCTTCGTCGAACAGCTCGGCCACGGCCTCGAAGTCGCGGCTGTCGGCGGCGAAGGAGTAGCGCGTCGCCAGCTCGCGGATCTGCTCGCGGTCGAGGAGGTCGTCGATCTCTCGCTGACGGTCCATGGATCGAGCGTAGACCCGGATCAGCCGACGCGCCGGAGACGGTTGTGATCCGTGTGCGCGAAGAGCTCGTCGAACTCGTCCATCTTCAGCATGGTCGTCTCGTCGTAGCTCCACGAGTCGGCGTCGTGCACCGTGATGGTCACGTCGTAGCTCAGCGTCGACGCGTGCGCGGCGAGGTACTTGTTCTCACCGATGGAGTACTGCGCGTCGCCGGCCCGGGCCGCGAGCGTGAACGTCGTCGCGTCGGGCGCCGCGGTCCCTCCGGCGAGCACCGTGATGCCCCTCGGCACGACGAAGCCGCGCATCACCTCGCCGGTCGCGCCGTCCCAGAGCCAGTAGCCGACCTCGGTGTGGAACGGGTTCTCCTCGCTGCCGCGCCACATCGCCGACTTGTAGTCGAGGCCGTAGAGGTGCTGGTTGCCGTTGTCGACCGGACCGAACGGCTTCATCGTGAGCTTCTCGAGGTACGGCGTCGCCAGCACCTGCTCCTTGGCGTGCGAGTACGCGGAGTCGAGGCCGCCCTCGGCTTCCCACTCGCCGATCAACCCTTGCAGCGGGCCCCACTCACTCGCCATCGGCGGATCTCCTGTTCATCCGTCGAGCTCGACCAGCTCCACCTCGAAGCCGTCACGGTCTTCGAGGTACGCCACCTGCGCGCCGCCGGCGATCGGGTGCGGGTCCGACGGCAGCGGCACCCAGCCGTGCGCGCCCGCTTCCTCGGTGATGTCGGTGAGCGACGTGCCCGGTTCGAGCGCGAACGCCATGTGGTTGAGCCCGGGACGGAAGCGGCTGTGCAGCATGCCGGGGACCATGTCGGGCGACTGCTCCAGCGCGAGCGCGGAGCCGGTGCCGTGACGGAACAAGAGCACCGAGCCGAGCGACGAGTCGCGGTGCCAACCGAGCTCGCCGAGCAGCCACGCCCACGACTCCTCGGCGCGACCGAGGTCGGGAACCCACAACGTCAGGTGATGGAGCACCGTTGGAGGCTAGCCACGCGTCAGCCGTGTTTGGACGGGGGTCGGGAAACGCGGCATGACGCGCGTGTCACCCAGCCACTGCTCGAGCTCGGACACGGCTGTCGCGATCGCGTTCGTCGCATCGCGCCCGACGTCGACGAGCAGCTCGTGCACGACCTCGCCGGTCCGCCGCTGCGCCCAGCCGCCGACGACGCGGCCGTCGGCCCAGATGGTCGGTCCGGCGTTGCCGTTGCGATCGAAGAGCTCGGCCGCGAGGTCGCCGAGGTACCACGACCGATCGCGCCAACCCATGGTGGTGGGATCGAGCGACGGCAGGAGCGCGACCCACGGGCGCGGAGCACGCACACGTGCCTCGTCACCCGGCAGCACCCATCCCGGACCGTGGTCGAGCGCCACCTCGACCGCGTCGACCGCGGCCAACGCCGCCTTCGTCGCCGCGACGGTCCAGCCCGTCCACCACTTGACGTCGGCGGTGGTGGCCGGGCCGAACGAGCCGAGCCACCGACGGACGAGCTCGGCGCGGGCGTCGGCCGGGGAGATCGCCGCGAGCCCGTCTGGCAGCCACGCGTCCATCGGTGACCACCGGTACTGGCTGCTCGTCCACGAGCCGAGCGGGCGTCCGCGCACGATGTGCTGCTCGGTCGCGAGGAGGAAGAGCACGCGCGTCGACACGCCGATGTCGCCGCCCCATGTCTTGCCCTCGCCCACGCGCAGCTTCACGTCGAGCCCGGGCACCGCCTTGCCCAGCTCCGCGCCGGTGGCGGCGCCGCGCTGCTCGATCTCCGCGAGCGTTGCCCGCTCGACCGTGCGCAACCAACGTGCGGGATCGCGCGCGACGCCCTGGGCGTCGAGCATCCCGAGGAGTCGCTTGCGTTCGCCCGGGACGAGCGGGTCGGTGCAGCCCGCCTTCAACACCGCGACGAGCTCGACCGGCACGACGAACATCGTGCGGCGCATGCCGAGGACGCGCACGAGGGTGCGGTCGTCGTACAGCGCGGCGTCGAGGT
>DASUMF010000398.1:0-7139 GCA_036277835.1 Acidimicrobiia bacterium | reverse complement strand
GATTCGCGTCGTGTCGACGCGCGACTGCGATCCGGGTTCCACGTTCGGTCGTGTCGCCAACCTCGGCCGAACCCGTGTCGTCGTTCGCTGACCGCGCTGGATCGGACCTCGCTCGTCGGTCCGACGCGACGGTGTCCATGATTGCGTCGGATTGCGCGTCGCTATCGTGACCGCGCCCGACGGATCCAGGCGACACGCCCGTCACGGAGCGGCCCGCCCCACTGAAGGTGCTGTGACCTGATGGACCTCGAACTCAGCCCCGACCAGCAGTTCTTCGTCGAGACGACGCGGCGCTTCCTCGAGGCGGAGACGCCCGTCGCGAGCGTGCGCGCTCGGGAGGGCGACCCGGCACCGTTCGACCGCGACTGGTGGCGCCAAGGCGCCGAGTTGGGGTGGACCTCGATGCTCGTGCCGGAGGACCTCGGCGGCGGAAGCCTCTCCGGTGACGGCCTCCTCGACCTCGTGCTCGTGGCCGAGGAGATGGGCCGGGTCGTCGCTCCCGGCGCACTCACGCCCGTCAACGTGGTCGCCGACACGCTCGCACGCTCAGGTTCACCCGACCACCACGCGCTGCTCCCGTCGATCGTGGCCGGCGACACCATCGCGACCTGGGCGTTCCTCGAGCCGGCTCGCGCCTGGGACGTCGCACGACTCGAATTGTCAGCGACGCCCGATGGTGACGAGTTCGTGCTCGACGGCACGAAGGTGCTGGTCGAATCGGGCGCGATCGCAGACCTCTTCCTGGTCACCACCGCGACGGACGGGAACCCGACCCAGTTCCTCGTCCCGGCGGCCGCCGCGGGCCTGTCCGTGGAGGACGAAGACGGCATCGACCTCGCGCGTCGCCACTCGACGGTGGTGTTCTCCGCGGTTCGCGTGCCACGCTCGGCCGTGGTCGGCGAAGTGGGCGGCGCCGCCGACGACGTCGCGCGTCAACTGCAGGTCGCGGTCGTGCTGCAAGTCGCCGAGACGTGCGGCGTGATGACGCGCGTCCTCGACTTCACCATCGAGTACCTCGGCGATCGCTACTCGTTCGGTCGCCCGCTCTCGTCGTACCAGGCGCTGAAGCACCGGGTTGCCGACATGAAGATGTGGGTGGAAGCGAGCCTCGGCGTCGCCGGCGCGGCAGCGCGAGCCGTGCAGCACGACGATCCCGAGGCCGAGGCGATCGTCCGCGCGGCAGCGTCGTACGTCGGCGAGCGCGCCACCGATCTCGTGCAGGACTGCGTCCAGCTCCATGGTGGCATCGGCGTCACCTGGGAGCACGACCTGCACCTCTACCTGCGTCGCGCGACCGTCAACCGCTTCACCTACGGCACACCGGACGAGCATCGCGAGAGCCTCGCCGCCCTCGAGCTCGCAGAGGACTGACATGACGACGACCGAAGAGTCCACGATCGAGAGCGTCGAGTCGTTCCGCGAACGCGCGGTCGCATGGGTCAGCGAGAACCTGCAGCGCGTCACCCCAGCTGAGGCCGCGCAACTCCACGACTACGAGGACGAGCAAGCGGTCGCGACGAACCGGGCGCTCATGGCCAAGCTCTTCGACGCCGGCTTCTCGGGCATCTGCTTCCCCCGCGAGTACGGCGGACAAGGCCTCACGGTGGAGCACCTCCGAGCCTTCACCGACGCGTCGCTCGGCTACGGCCTGCCGTTCATGTTCCATCTCCCGACGATGACGATCCTCGCGCCGACGTTGCTCGACTTCGCAACCGAGGAGCAGAAGCGGCGACACATCCCGGCGATCCTCCGCGGTGACGAGCTGTGGGTGCAGTTCCTCTCCGAGCCGAGTGGTGGCTCCGACCTGGCCGCGGTGTTGACGCGCGCGTCGCGCGACGGCGACGTGTACGTGCTGAACGGCTCGAAGATCTGGAGCTCGAGCGCATACCGGTCCGACTACGCGCTGTGCGTGTGCCGAACGAATTGGGATGTGCCGAAGCACCGTGGGATCTCCGTGCTCATCGTGAAGGTGGACCAACCCGGGATCCAGATCGAGCAGATCCGCCAGGTCGACGGCACGCGCGAATTCTGCCAAGAGTTCTTCGACGACGTACCGATTCCGGTCGAGAACGTCATCGGTGACGAGAACGACGGCTGGACCATCGCGACGAAGCTGCTCCAGCACGAGAAGCTCGCCGTCGGCGGGGGTTCCCCCTACGGGCTCGTGGTGGGCGGATCCGGCGGAGAGGGCGCCGACAGCGACAGGGTCGCGCGCATTGCCAGTGCCGTCGGTCGGTCTGCGGACCCGAGCGCGCGTGCGGCAGTGGGAGAATCGGCGGTGCTCCGCATCGTCCAACGCGCGGTCGTCGAACGGGTCGCGGGCGCGATCGCGTCGGGCGCGATGCCACCGTCAGCCGCGTCCATTCTGAAGCTCTTCAACGCGACGACGGGTGTGCGCCGAGCTGAGCTCGCCGCCATCGCGGCCGGGCCTGCGCTCGTTGCCGGCGATCGAGCGGCCGGCGCGGTCGGCGTGCAGTTCCTCGCGCGGCAGGGTGCGGCGCTCGCTGGTGGGAGCAACGAGATCCAACGCAACATCATCAGTGAACGCGTCCTCGGTATGCCGCGCGAGGCCGCAGCCGACCGTGATGTTCCGTTCAAAGATGTCCCCCGCGGCGCCCAGCGGTAGATCGGTTCTCCATCCTCAGGGGATCACCGGCAACACGATGACTGAGGGACGTGCCGTGTCGTGGAACACCGTCTGGCGCGCGACCACGCCTTCTCCCGGACCGTCGGCACCGATCGCAACGTCGGTCCCGGGGTTCGGAAGGTATTGGGGTGTGGCACTGGAGGCGACGTCGATCCGGAGACGGTGACCGGCGGCAAACGCATAGCTCGTCGAGAACAGCTCCACGTCGACCCGCATGGGGAAGGGCCCGCCCACGCGGCTCGCACCCTCGGTGACGTTCATCGCGGCTCCGTCGGGGTGGACGTCGACCAGCGTGACCACGAGGTCGAGGGACCCCGCGCTCGACGACGCCCACACCTCCGCACGTACCGGTCCGGTGACCTCGACGCGTTGCTGCAGCACGTCCGAGGTGAAGCTCAGCACGTCAGCGCGCGCCTCGCGCTGGAGCTGGTCGTACGAGCCGGATCGCCCCGACTGGCCGGGCCGTCCACCCCACATCGGTGCCGGATCGTCGGGATCATGGTCGTACGTCGACGGCGGTGCTGCTCGTCCCGCGGGCGCGCTGCGCGCGAGCCGGGAGTCGGCATGGAAATGCCACCGCTGCCAGTCGGTGCGCGCCAACGGCCACTCCTGCTCGTCGCGCCAGACGTCGTCCCCCATCACGAACAGCCGGACTGGCGCCTCATCGAGCGCTCCGGTGTCGATGCCGCGCAGCCAGTGGTCGTGCCAGCGGCGCTCGATCGTGAAGAGATCGGCGGATGCTGCAGCGCCGAAGTCGACGTCTCCCGATTGTCGCCCGCCGAACGAGCCGTGGAACCACGGTCCGATGACGATGTGCTGCGGTACGCCGCGTGAGTTGAGTGCCGAGAACATCGCGAGCGCCTCGTCCACGAAGAAGTCGAACCACCCCGCGATGTGCAGCATGGGTGTCGTGATGCGATCCGCGTGTGCGAGCAGATCGACGTCGGCCCAGTACGAGTCGCGCTCGTCGGGGTGGTCGAACCAGTCGAGCACCCACGGCGCGAGCGCGCCGATCATGGTCAACGAGCGAAGTGGACGCGTGCCGCAGACGGCTCGGTGTGCCCGCGCGATCGCGCGCCTCACCTCCAGCGCAGCTTCGGGTCCATGGTCCCGAAAGGCGACGGCCGCGGCGCCGAAGCTCGGCAACACCGCGAGGAGATCGTCGTCGAACGCGGTCCGCTCAGCCGTGTTGCGCGCCACGTCGGCCATCCAGCCGACCGGGAAGCTGAGCTGGGGCACACCACCCGCCGAATGGACGAAGCGGTACGGGCGTGCGGCGGCCGAGGCCGGGACGGCGGACCGCAACGACGGTGGCGCTGCCAGCGCGGTCATGGTCTGGGTGAGACCGAGATAGGAGAAGCCGGTGGTCCCGACGTTCCCATCGGACCACGACTGGCGCGCCGCCCACTCGATGGTGTCGTAACCGTCTGCGGGCTCGACCACGAACGGGGTCCATTCGCCGGACGACCGCCAGCGCCCCCGGCAGTCCTGGACCACCACGGCGTACCCGGCGGCGACCCACGCGGGGACCGACGTCTGCGGGAGGTCGTCGCCGTAGGGCGTGCGGATCACCAGGGTCGGGTGCTCACCGTTGCCGAGCGGTCGAAACACGTCGGCCTGCAGGATCGTGCCGTCGCGCATCTTGATCGCGACGTCGCGTTCCTCGCGCATCGCGTCGTGGCCCGGCATTCGTGGAGCGTAACCAAGGCGATCGGTAGGCTCGCTGCCGATGCGCGGCTCGGTGCAGCCTCTGGGTGGAATCCGGGTGCTCGACGTCTCGGGGCCCATCGGCGCGTACACGAGCCGGCTGCTCACCGGACTCGGCGCGGATGTCGTGCTGGTCGAGGCTCCCGGCGACGGCCGAGTGCTCGACTCGGCGCGGGAGCGTGACACCAAAGGTGCCGGAGCCCTGTTCGCCTACTACCACGGCGGTCAGCGAAGCGTCGTCCTCGACGCGACGGAGGACACGGCGTTGGGCGCGTTGCAGAACCTCGGACACGACGCCGACGTGATCCTCATGTCGCCGTCGTCGACCCGTCCGCTGGTGGGCTTCGACGCCGAGGCGAGGTCGCTGTCATGGGCCGGCGAGGACACGATCGTGTGCTCGATCTCGCCGTTCGGACTCACGGGTCCGTACCGCCACTGGCGCTCGACGCCGTTCGTGTCGTACGCGATGTCCGGCGACATGTATCGCGCGGGCCCGCCCGAGGGACCGCCGTTGCGTGTGCCGGCGAGGATCGCATGGGACGAGGCTGGGATCCACGCCACGGTTGGCGTGCTCGCGGCGCTCCTGGCGCGTGACGAGGTCGGCGGGCAGCTCATCGACGTGTCGGTCCACGACGTGCTGTGCGCGAAGGACTTCCGATTCGAGACCTACTCCGTGAACGGCCAGTCGCCGGGTGGTCGTCTCGTCGGCGTCGGCTATCCGCCGACGGGCACCTGGACCTGCGCTGACGGCGTGATCGACGTCGCCGCTCACCAGGCGTCGCACTGGGGCGCATTCCTCGACATGCTCGATCACCCCGAGGAGTTGAGCGCCCCGGCGCTCGCCGACGCGCTCGTACGCCGTGACATCTTCGACGGTCTGGTCGACACGATCGCGCCGCTGCTCGCCGGCGCGCAGAGCGAGGTGCTCGTCGAGCGGGGTCAGCGTGCCGGGTTGCCGTGCGCGCGGTTCAACACGCCCGAGCAGTTCGTCGGCGACACCCAACTCGCCGCGCGCAGGTTCTTCGTGACGGTCGATGACCCCGAGCTCGGTCCGCTCCGGCTGCCGGGGGCCGCGGTCGACACGTCGCCGCCGATGTTCCGCCACGATCGGCCCGCACCGCGGATCGCCGACAGGACCGTGGGCTGGGAAGCCGACCCACTTCACCCACGCGAGCTCGCTCGGCCTCTGCACGGTGTGCGCGTGCTGAGCTTCGGAGCGTTCGTGGCCGGCAACACCGCCGCGGGAGCGCTCGCCGACCTCGGCGCCGATGTCGTCAAGATCGAGCCGTTCGCGCGCCCCGAGGTGCTGCGCACGGCCGCGTACTCCTTCGGTCGGATCGTGGCGGAGCCCTCGGGTGTGACCAACACGCTCTTGTACGCGGGCCTGTCGCGCAACACCCGAAGTCTCTCGCTGGAGATGCACAACGCCGAAGGTCGCGACCTCTTCCGACAGCTGGTTCGCGCCGGGCACGTCGTGATCGAGAACTTCGGATCCGCGGACGAGATGGCGAACTGGGATTGCAGCTTCGACGAGCTTCGCGCCATCAATCCCGAGCTCGTGATGCTCTCGCTCTCGGGATACGGGCGCAGCGGCCCGCGGCAGTCCTACCGCGCGTACGCGTCGAACATCTCGGCGTTCACCGGACTGTCTGCGGTGTGGGGTCACACCCACGGCACGCTCACCGACTACCTCTGTGCCGCGCACGGCGTCGTCGGCATCCTCGCCGCCCTGGCGCACGGGGCGCGCGGTGGCGAAGGCGTGTGGATCGACGCAGCACAGATCGAGACGACCGCGGCGGTGATGGCCCCGATCCTCGTCGATCCGCTCGTGAACGATCGGGACGTCGGCCCGCGCGGCAACGACACGGGCGCGCTGCTGTCCGGCGCCTTCCCGTGTGCCGGTGACGATCGATGGGTGGCGCTCGAGATCGGGCACCTCGCCGACTGGAGGATCCTCTGCGAGCTCCTCGAGCGGGATGACCTCGCGGTCGACTCCCCCGACGCCGCATTCGCTGGGCGGGGCGACCTCGAAGCCGCGCTCGGCGAATGGACATCGATGCGGACCCCGCACACGGTGGCACTGTTGCTCCAAGCGCGAGGACTGGCCGCCGGCGCGGTGCAGGACACCGAAGACGTCGCGCGTGATCCCGCACTGCGGACGCGCGCCGTCCCCGTCGAGATCGTCCAGCCCGATCTCGGCACCATCGAATACGCGCAGTCCCCGTACCGGATGAGCGCGACCCCCGGCCACGTACGACGTTGCGGCCCGCGCCTCGGCCAGCACACCAGCGAGGTGCTCCATGAGTGGCTCGGGCTCGACGACACCGAGATCGCCGCCCTCACGTCGGGAGGCGCCGTGTTCGTCGCATGAGCGCGAGACGAACGAGCGCGGATCCTCTCGTCAAGGCATGTCGTCGCGGGTGCGCATCGCGGCGATGACCGCTGACATCTTGTCGGCCACGACGTCCGCGACGTAGTAGTAGGAGAGCCCGAGCTCGTCCCTGCGCTCAGCGAGGACCGCCGCGCCCTCCTCGACCGTGCCGAGGAGGAAGTACGGCGAGGCGAGGATGTCGTCGTCGGTCAACCCGTGCTCATGGCCCAGCAGCGCGGCGAGCCGGTCGCGGTGGGCTCGGGCCGCAGCCGCTCGGTCGTCGGTGATCGAGACGCCCAGCAGATTGGTGCCGATCTCGGGAACGTGACCACGGGACGACGCAGCGTCCCGCACGATCGCCACCTTCCGTTGGAACGCCGCCAGTGTGAGCTCCGTCGGGTCCATGCCGTCGAG
>DASUMF010000397.1:0-2287 GCA_036277835.1 Acidimicrobiia bacterium | reverse complement strand
GCGTCGCCCCTTCGGCGACCACGACGATCGAGAAGTTGGCACCGCCGGCGTGGCGCCGGCGAATCCGGTCGCAGACCTCGTCGATGTCGAACGGGTGCTCGGGCACCAGCACGACGTCGGCGCCGCCCGCGATGCCGGAGTACGCCGCGATCCACCCCGCGTGGCGGCCCATCACCTCGACCACCATCACCCGGTCGTGGCTCTCCGCGGTGGTGTGCAGCCGGTCGATGGCGTCGGTGGCGATCTGCACCGCGGTCTGGAACCCGAACGTGAAGTCGGTCGCCGACAGGTCGTTGTCGATCGTCTTCGGCACACCCACGACGTGCACGCCGAGCTCACCCAGCCCGGCCGCCACGCCCAGCGTGTCGTCGCCGCCGATCGCGACGAGCGCGTCGACCTCCTCGCGGGCGAGCGTGTCGAGCACGCGGGCGGTGTCGTCGGCGTGCGCGAGCGGGTTGGTGCGTGACGTGCCGAGGATGGTGCCGCCGCGGTGGATCAGGCCGCGCGTGCTCGCCACCGTGAGGGGCACGAGCTCGCCCTCGAGCACCCCGCGCCAGCCGTGGCGGAACCCGATCACCTCGAAGCCGTACTCGCCGATCCCCTTGCGCACGACGGCGCGGATCACCGCGTTGAGGCCGGGGCAGTCGCCACCGCCGGTGAGCACTCCGATTCGCATGCCTGCCACGCTCCCTCGTTCTGGCGTACGCCAACCACCGTATCGGTGGCTGTCGTACGCCAGAACGGGACGGCGAGGACTCGTTAGCCTCCGGACCGTGGCCATCGTCCTCGCGATCGATGCCGGCACCACGGGCGTGCGCACGGTCGCGATCGACGACCAGGGCCACCCCGGCGCGTTCTCGTACCGCGAATTCCCGCAGCACTTCCCACGTCCCGGCTGGGTCGAGCACGACGCCGACGACATCTGGCGCGCGGTGCACGCGACCCTGGCCGACGTGGTCGCGCAGGTCGACGCGGTCGACATCGCCGCGATCGGCATCACCAACCAGCGCGAGACGGTCGTCGCGTGGGACCGCGCCACCGGGCGTCCTCTCCACCGCGCGCTGGTGTGGCAGGACCGCCGGACCGCGGATCGCTGCGCGGCGCTGCGCGACGCCGGTGCGGAGCCGCTGGTGCGCGCCCGCACCGGCCTGGTGCTCGACCCCTACTTCTCCGCCACCAAGCTCGAGTGGCTCTTCACCCACGGCGGGATCACGCCGACGGCCGACCTCGCGGTCGGCACCGTCGACGCGTGGATCCTCTGGAACCTCACCGGCGGCACCGACGGGGGCGTGCACGCGACCGAGGCGTCGAACGCGAGCCGCACACTGCTGTTCGACATCGACGCGCTCGCGTGGTCGGAAGAGCTGTGCGCGCTGTTCGGGGTGCCGTCGTCGTGCCTCCCTGCGGTACAACCGAGCAGCGGGCGTTTCGGCACCACCCGTCCCGCCGCCGCGGCGGGGCTGTCGGTGCCGGTGAGCGGGATCGCCGGCGACCAGCAGGCCGCGCTGTTCGGCCAGGCGTGCTTCGAGCCGGGCATGGCGAAGAACACCTACGGCACGGGCTCGTTCGTGCTCGTCAACGCCGGCACCACGCGACCGCCCGCCGTCGACGGTGTGCTCACCACGGTGGCCTGGACGCGGGCCGACACCGTCACCTACGCGCTCGAAGGCTCGATCTTCGTGACCGGCGCCGCGATCCAGTGGTTGCGCGACGGCCTCGGGCTCCTCGACGCTGCATCCGACGCGGGGCCGCTCGCCGCGAGCGTCGCCGACACCGGCGGTGTGGTGTTCGTGCCCGCGCTCACCGGGCTGGGCGCGCCGTGGTGGGATCCGTATGCCCGCGGCGCGATCGTGGGCATCACGCGCGGCACGACGCGCGCGCACCTCGTGCGCGCGACCGTCGAGGCGATGGCCTGGCAGACCGCCGATGTCGTCGACGCGATCAGCGCGTCGGGTCAGGGCGTGTCGGAGCTGCGCGTCGACGGCGGCGCCGCCGCGATGGACGTGCTGTGCCAGTTCCAGGCCGACGTGCTCGGCGTGACCGTGCGCCGGCCGTCGGTGCTCGAGTCGACCGCGCTCGGCGCCGCGTTCCTCGCCGGGCTCGCCGAGGGAGTGTGGGACTCCCCTGCCGACGCGGCGAGCGCCTGGCATGCCGCGGCCACGTTCGCGCCTGCACCGCTCCCCGACCGCGACGCGCGCCAGGCCGAGTGGCACCGCGGCGTCGAGCGGTCGCGCGACTGGGCGCGCGACGACTGAGGGAGTGAAGGGGGAGAGAGAGTCAGCCGAGC
>DASUMF010000396.1:0-5226 GCA_036277835.1 Acidimicrobiia bacterium | reverse complement strand
GATTCGCTCCCGGACGGCTCGCTCACGCCGACACCGTACCGGCACGTGCTCGCGGCCCTGCTCGGTGCTGGTCGCGCGTGGCTCGCAGGGTGTATCCATGACGGATCACCGCGACACGCGCGGAACGGTGAGGTGCGGCATGGGTGCGATCGGCAAGCCGAAGCGCGAGATCTTCATCCCGGTGCCACCCGCGTCCGAGCCGCTGCCTGAGCCCGCCTCGACGCCGACTCCGATCCCCGCACCCGTTCCGACCCCCGAGCCGGTGCCGGCGGGCGTGTGATGCCGTGAACGTGCCGTCCGACGTGCTCGCGACCCCGATCGAGGCGAGCAAGCTCGCACGCCTCGGCATGGAGCACGGCCGCGTCGTGCTGCGGGCCGCGTTCTTCCGGCAGTTCGGTGCCACGTACGGCGCCGACGCCGCGGCCGAATGTCCGCTGCAGGTGCACGACGCGCCCCAGCTCGACTGCAGCTGCGGGTTCCACGCCACCACCGACGACGACCACCTCGCACGCCTCGGGGTCGACGAGCCCGACGTCGCCCTCCTCCGTGTCGAGCTCGCCGGCCACGTCATCGAGCACGAGCGAGGCTTCCGCGCCAGTCATCAACGCACCCGCGAGGTCCAGGTCCACGGCACGTGCGTCCGGTGCGGGCGTCCGGCCGAGGTGCTGCACCAGCGACGCTTCGGCGCGTTGGTCCCGTCGTGCACTCGTTGCACCCGCCGTCCGGTTGCCCTGCACGACGCCGAGGCCTCGCTCGGGGTCCCGGTTCGCTTCGCCGACCGCGCGCCGCTCCCCTCATCTCGCGCCCGTCGGCTCGCGTTCGTCGCGGTCCAGATGATCGTGCCGTTGCTCGGGCTGCTCGCCGCGGCGGCGCTGGCCGTCGCGTGGTCGTCGGCGATCCCGCTCATGGCGGTGCAGATCGCGCTGCTGGTGTGGCTCGTCGCGACCCCGTGGTCGTTCCCACGCCTCGCCGGCGCGCTGCGGCTGCGCGAAGGCGAACCGTCGCGGCTCGAGCACCGCTGGGGCCGCGCGGTGACCGCAGTCGTCGTCGTCTGCGACTTCACCGTCGCCGTCCTGGCGTTGTCGCGCTTCCGCGCGTACTGACCGCCAAGTTTCACGGCACCGGCTTCGGGGCAGCCCGTACTGATGAAGACACCGCCGTGGGCACGCGGGCTCATCCGGTCCGTTGCCGAGGCGGACGGCCTCGACGACATCGCCGCCGCCGCGCAACGCGTGAACCGCCGGGTGATCGGCGACGGCGCACTCGCGGATGTGCTCCGCGGCACCTGGCTCGGTCATCCGCTGCACCCCGTGCTCACCGACCTGCCGATCGGCTTCTGGACCTGCGCGATGGTGCTCGACGTGTTCGGTGGCGCGACGAGCGCGGCGGCGGCGCGCAACCTCGTCGGATGGGGTGTCGTCTCCGCCGTCCCGACGGCAGCCGCGGGCGCGGTCGACTGGCGCGACACCCGCGATGGTGACCGCAGGATCGGGGCGGTGCACGCCGCGCTCAACGTGACCGCGATCGGCTGCTACGTGTGGTCGTGGTTCGCGCGGCGTGACCACCGCGCACGCGGCATCGCACTCGGCTTCGTGGGTGCGACCGCCGCCACTGCTGCTGCGTACTTCGGCGGCGAGCTCGTGTTCCCCAGCGACCCGACACCACAGCAAACCGACGTCACTTGACCATCATCACGCTGGTGAAGTGACGCCGGTTCGCCGTCGACGAGCTACCAGGCGTAGGCCTCGGGGGCGCGGCCGCCCGGCCCGGGGAAGATCGTGTCGAGCTCGGCGAGCACGTCGTCGGAGAGCTCGACGTCGAGCGCACCCATGGCGGTGTCGACCTGCTCGACGGTGCGGGGACCGATGATCGGTGCCGTCACCACCGGGTTGTGCAGGAGCCATGCGAGCGCGACGTCGGCAGGCGGCGCACCGATCTCGGCGCAGAGCTTCTCCCACGCCTCGAGCTGGGTGCGCTTCGCCTCCACCTGGCTGTGCATGCGGTCGTTGCCGCGCCGCCCACCGGCCGCGCGGTCCGCGAGCACACCACCCAGCAGACCACCGCCGAGGGGGCTCCACGGGATGACACCGAGGCCGTAGTCCTCGCACGCGGGCAGCACCTCGAGCTCCACCGTGCGCGCGTTGAGGTTGTAGAGGCTCTGCTCCGACACGAGACCGAGCGAGTTGCGGCGTGCCGCCGCCTCGTTCGCCTTCACGATGTGCCAACCCGCGAAGTTGCTGCTGCCGACGTAGAGCACCTTGCCCTGTTGCACGAGCAGGTCCATCGCCTGCCAGATCTCGTCCCACGGCGTGTCGCGGTCGACGTGGTGCATCTGGTAGAGGTCGATGTGGTCGGTCTGCATGCGGCGCAGGCTGTCTTCGCACGCCTGACGGATGTGCAGCGCCGAGAGCTTGCCCTCGTTCGGCCACTGGCTGCGCGTGTTGTAGACCTTCGTCGCGATGACCGACTTCTCGCGCCGGCGGTCGCCCTGCGCGAACCAACGGCCCACGATCGACTCGGTGAGGCCGCGACCGTCGCCGTAGACGTTGGCGGTGTCGAAGAAGTTGATCCCGAGCTCGAGGCCGCGATCCATGATGCGGAACGCCTCCTCCTCGTCGGTCTGGAAGCCGCCGCCCTGGGCCGGCATGCCGAAGTTCATGGTGCCGAGGCACAGCGGGCTGACTCGTAGTCCGGTACGTCCGAGAAATCTGTAGTCCATGCGGGGACACTATGTCGCGATATGGCGGCTCGACAACGGTGTCGTGGTCGGCCGCGTCGAGGGCCTGTCAGAGCTCCCGTCGCTCGGCGGGGAAACCGGCAGCACCCAGCGCGTCGAACACCAGCCCGGCGTGGGCGGCGTCGACCGTCTCGAGTACGAAGCTCACCCGGGCGCGCTGCACCGCGATGTCGCTGGTGAGACGTCCGTGCTCGACCTCCACCACGTTCGCGCCCGCGCCGGCGATCACCGCGGCGATCTCGGCCAGGCGCCCGGGGGTGTCGTCGATGTCCACCAGGATGCGAACCAGACGGCCCTGACGGCCCAACCCGCGCAGGATCACCGACGCGAGCACCCGTGGCTCGATGTTGCCACCCGAGACGACCAGCACCACGGTGCGACCGGCGAAGCGCGCCGGGTCGTCGAGCAGCGCGGCCAGCGGCGCGGCACCCGCGCCTTCGGTCACGGTCTTCTCGAGCTCGAGGAGGTACGTGATCGACTCCTCGATCCTCGCTTCGCTCACCGTGACCACGTCGTCGACGAGTGCCCGCACGAGCTCGCCCGTGAGTGCGCCGGGTGCCGTCACCGCGATGCCGTCGGCGATGGTCGAGGCACCGGGGCTTCTGGCGCCGCGCACGCCATGGAACCGCTGCGCCATCGCGGGAAAGTCGTCGGCCTGCACGCCGACCAGCTCGACGGCGGCCCCGGTCCCACTGGGGTGGCCACCGTCGGTGGGTGCATCGCGCACGGCGACGGCGATCCCTCCGAGCAGTCCCCCACCGCCGACCGGCGCCACGATCACGTCCACGTCGGGCACGGCCGCCATGATCTCGAGGCCGACCGTTCCCTGCCCCGCGATCACGAGGGGGTCGTCGTACGGGTGGACGAACACGAGGTCGTCGACGGCAGCCAGCTCGATCGCCACCGCGGTCGCGGCCGCGACGTCGGCGCCCCGAACGACCACCGACGCACCCAGCTCGCGCGTCCGGGCGATCTTCGTGAACGGAGTGCGTTCCGGCACGACGATCGTGGCCGGGACCCCCAGGCTGCGCGCGTGATAGGCGACGCCCTGCGCGTGGTTCCCCGCCGAGGCTGCGACCACGCCGCTCACGCGTTCCTGCTCCGTGAGTGCGAGCAGGCGGTTGCGCGCGCCACGATCCTTGAACGACCCGGTGCGCTGGAAGGTCTCCAGCTTCACGTACACGTTCGCGCCGGTGAGCTCCGACAGCGCCGGCGACGCCGCGCACGGCGTGTCGACCACGTGGCCCGCGAGCGCTTCGGCCGCGGCGCGCACCATGTCGGCAGTCACGGGGAGTACGGCGCGTCCGACCACGTCCGGACTCTACGAGGGGCGGTGCCGTCGGGCACCCGAGAGCAGGCCGCGATCGGTCGAGTTCAGGTCGAGATCAATCCGCGCCCGGTGCCGGGTCCTCGGCGTCGGTGTGCGGATCGGGCCACTCCCCACCACCGTCTTCGTTGCCGGGACCCACGTTCTGCTGCTCGATGACGACGACGCCGTCGTCGGTGTCGATGGGCGCGCTCGAATACAGCCGTGCTTCCGGGTCGTCGGCCACCTCGCGCGGGTCGACGCGGTTGTGCGGCATCGACGGCGACACGTGGTGCGCGACACGGGGTGGCGGCGTGGCGGTCTCCTCCCGGGAGGTCGGTTCCTCCACCGCATCCGCGGCGACGCGCACAGCTGCCGGGCTCGACGAGGCGAGCCGTTCGGCGGGCGTGGCGCCGCTGTCGACGGCGTTGAAGGTCCAGTCGGGTTGCTTCGCTGCCTCACCTTCGTCGAGCTGCGCGATCCCGTCCGCGAGGTCGACGATGGGCGCGACCACGTAGCGCGGTGCGCCCGGACGTTCCCGGTGGGCGTGTGCGGCGACATCCGGGAACTGGTCCGTGATGCTCGTGATCACGCGCTGTTGCTGGCTGGCCAGCGAGCACCGTGCACTGTCGGCCACCGTGGTCACCCGATCGGCGATGCGGTCGAGATCACGGTCCGACGCGTCGGAGCGGCGCACGTCGTCGAGCATCGCCGACAGCGCGAGGCCGTCCTGCTTGCACGGCGTGCACTGACCGCAGGACTCCACCGCGAGGAAGCGCGACACACCCGCGGCGACCGCCGCGAGATCCGTCTCGTCGTCGAACACGATGAACCCGGCCGCGCCGAGACCGCTGCCGATGCTGTCCATCCCTTCGTGGCTGACCGGCACGTCGAAGCGCGACGCGGGCACGAGCGGGTTGGCCACGCCCGACATCGCGGCGACGAGGCGCCGTCCCGCGCGGGCACCGCCACCGATCCGCTCGATCACCTCCCCGAGCGGTGTGCCCATCGCGACCTCGGCGACACCGGCATGCTCGACGTCGCCGCTCACCGTGCACACCACGGTGCCGGGTGACGCGTCGGTGCCGACCTGACGGAACCACTCGGGCCCGAAGGCGAGGATCCCGGGCACGTTCGCGAACGTCTCGGCGTTGCTGACGAGCGTCGGCGGCGCGCCGGTCCC
>DASUMF010000395.1:0-10216 GCA_036277835.1 Acidimicrobiia bacterium | reverse complement strand
GACGGAGATCGTGTCCTCGCCGCGACGGATCCGCTCCAGTGAGAACCTGCACGCGTCGGCAGGCGCCATGATCTCGATCGTCAATCCCGACGTGTCGTGCTCGGGCAGGTACTGGCGCACCTTGGCGATGATCTGCGCGTCATGTGCGCGGGTTTCGTCGAGCCAGAACACGATCGGCGTCGCGCTCAGCCGCGCCCGCCGCACCGCGAGCCCGACCCAGTCGCGCACCGGGGCGTCCTTCACCTGGCACGCGCGCCACACGTCGCCCGCCGCGACCTCGTGCTCGAGCACCACGTTCCCGGCGCGGTTCAGGACGCGCACCGTGCCGTCGACCGGGATCTCGAACGTCTTGTCGTGCGAGCCGTACTCCTCCGCCTGCTGGGCCATCAGCCCCACGTTCGGCACCGAACCGAGGGTCGACGGGTCGAACGCGCCGTTCGTGCGGCAGTCGTCGACGACCGCCGCGTACACACCCGCGTACGACGAGTCGGGGATGACGGCCAGCGTGTCCTGCAGGTCGCCCGCCGCGTTCCACATCCTCCCCGAGTCGCGGATCATCGGGGGCATGGACGCGTCGATGATGATGTCGCTCGGCACGTGCAGGTTGGTGATGCCGCGGTCGGAGTCGACCATCGCGAGCGCGGGACCGGTCGCCAGCGCGGTCTGCACGTCGGCCTCGATCGCGGCGCGCTCCGCGTCGGGCAGCGCGGCCACGCGCGTGAGCACGTCGGCCATGCCGTCGTTCGCGTTCACACCGATGCGGTCGAAGACGTCCGCGTGCTTCGCGAACACGTCGGCGAAGTAGGTCTTCACCGCGTGGCCGAAGAGGATCGGGTCGGAGACCTTCATCATCGTGGCCTTGAGGTGGATCGAGAAGAGCACGTCGTTCGCCTTCGCGTCGGCCATCTGCGCGGCGAGGAACGCGTCGAGCGCCTGTGCGCTCATGAAGGTGGCATCGACGATCTCACCGGCGAGCACCGGGATCGACTCCTTGAGCAGGGTGACGTTCCCGTCGCTGCCGACCAGCTCGACGCGGAGGTCGTCGTCGGCGTCGAAGGTGACGGACTGCTCGTTGGAGCGGAAGTCGTTCGCGCCCATCGTGGCGACGCGCGTCTTGGAATCGGCCGCCCAGGCGCCCATCCGGGGCGGGTGCGACTTCGCGTAGTTCTTCACCGAGAGCGGCGCGCGCCGGTCAGAGTTGCCCTGGCGCAGCACCGGGTTCACCGCCGAGCCCTTGACCTTGTCGTAGCGCGCCTTGACGTCGTGCTCCTCGGGCGTGCTCGGCTCGTCGGGGTAGTCGGGCAGCGAGAAGCCCTTCGCCCGGAGCTCGTCGATGGTGGCCTTCAGCTGCGGGATCGACGCCGAGATGTTCGGCAGCTTGATGACGTTCGCCTCCGGGCGCTCCACGAGCACGCCGAGCTCGGCGAGGGCGTCGCTCACCCGCTGCTCGGGCGTGAGCGCCTCCGGGAAGTTCGCCAGGACCCGGCCGGCCAACGAGATGTCGCGCAGCTCGACCTGGACGCCCGCCACGTCGGTGAAGGCGTTGACCACCGGCAGCAGCGACCTGGTGGCCAGCGCCGGGGCTTCGTCGGTGTGGGTGTAGATGATGGTGTGACGGTCGCTCGGCATGGCCTCTTCCGGCAGTCGTGGAACGGGCGAGAACGGCGTTCGAACCTAGTTCACACCGCTTCGCCGACGGCCGTCGAGTTGAGCTCGGCGTGCGGTCCTCACACCGTCCGTAGGGTGCTCATGCCGGGATCAGCGCGACGACGGCGACCACCACGAGATAGATGAGCACCAGCGCGGCCGCCCACCACCAGAGGACCCTGCGGCTGAACGGGCCCGGTCGACCGTCGATGCCGGCGAGGGTCATGTTGCACGAGGGGCAGCGCAGTTCGTTCGGTTGCGCGACCGCCCCGCACAGCGGGCACTCCGACACGGTCGGCCTGGGAACCGCGGGTTCCGGCACGGTCGGCGCCGGCGTCACCGGTTCGCCCGACTCGTCGCGCCGCTGCGGGTCGGCGGTCATCGCGCCGACGTGCCGACGGTGCGTTCCGCGGCTTCCACCGCGTTGCGGAACAACATCGCGATCGTGGTCGGGCCGACGCCCCCGACGCGCGGCGTGATCGCCCCTGCGACTTCCTCGCACGCCTCGTCGACGTCGGGCAGGAGCCGTCGTCCTTCGTAGCGCACGCCGCCGCCCACGACCACGGCGCCGGGCGTGATGTGCTCGGGCTGCAGGATCCCTGGTACGCCTGCCGCCGCGATCACGATCCCGGCGCGCTGCGTGTAGCGCGGCCAGTCGGGCACGCCGGTGTGCACGACCGTCACCGCGGCGTTGGCGGTGGGCCGCTTCTGCGACAGCAACAAGGCGAGCGGCCGACCCAGCGTGGTGCCGCGACCCAGGATGCACACCTCCTGTCCGGCGACCGGCACGTCGTAGTACGCGAGGAGCGCCTCGATGCCCGCAGGGGTGCACGGCGCGGGGCCGGGCATCATGAGCGCGAGCCGTCCCATGTTGACGGGGTGCATGCCGTCGACGTCCTTGTCGGGATCCATCTCGAGCAGCGCGGCGTCGTAGTCGAGGTGCGCGGGCACGGGGTGCTGCACGAGGAACGCGTCGACGGACGGGTCGTCGTTGAACGCGCGGATCGCCGCGACCAGATCGGCCTGGGTGGCGTCGGCGGGCAGGTGCGCGTGCGGTGAGCTCCAGCCGAGCTCCTGCGCGCGTTGCATCTTCATGCCGACGTAGCGCTCGCTCGCGCCGTCGTCGCCCACGAGGATCGTGCCGAGGCCCGGTGTGTGGCCATTGGCGATGAGCTTCTCGACGCGCGGCTCGAGGTCGGCGAACACCGCGTCGGCCACCGGCGCTCCGGGCATCATCTTGGCTGCCATCAGCGGCCTTCTCCTTCGTCGGTCAGTGGAGGAAGTGACGCTCGCCGGTGAACACCATGGCGAGGCCGAGCTCGTCGGCGGCGGCGATCACCTTCTCGTCGCCCACGGACCCACCGGGCTGCATCACCACCGCGACCCCCGCGGCCGCGGCCGCCTCGACACCGTCGGGGAACGGGTAGAACGCGTCCGACGCGCAGGCACCGCCGGCCGCGCGCCCCGCCGCCTTCTTCGCCGCGATCTCACCCGACTCCACGCGGTTCTGCTGCCCGGCGCCGATGCCGACGGCCTGACCGTCCTTCACGAGCACGATGGCGTTCGACTTCACGTGCCCGACGATGCGCCACGCCAGCTCGGCGTCGGTCCATTCCGCTTCCGTGGGCGCCCGCTTGGTGACGACGCGCCAGTCGCTGCGCTGCGCTGCGTAGTGGTGCGGGGCCTGCACGAGGAAGCCGCCCGAGATCTGGCGGTAGTCGCGGGTCACGGGCTCCGGCGGCGCCGCCTCGAGCAGCCGGGTGTTCTTGCGCTTCTTGCGCAGGGCCTCGACGACGCCGTCGTCGTAACCCGGTGCGATCACGACATCGGCCTGGGGGCCGGCGGTCATGAGCTCCACCGTGGCGGTGTCGATCGGGCGGTTGAACGCGACGATCCCCCCGAAGGCGGAGCGCTCGTCGCACTCGAGGGCGAGCCGATACGCGTCGGCCAACGTCTCGGCAACTGCAACACCACACGGGTTGGCGTGCTTGATGATCGCGCACGTCGGCTCGTCGCCCAGATCGTGCGCGAGCCGCCACGCCGCGTCAGCGTCGTAGAGGTTGAGGTAGGAGAGCGCGAGACCGCTGTGCTGCTCGACGGAGTCCCACCAGCTCGTGGTGCCCGCGGTGCGGTAGCGCGCCGCTTCCTGATGCGGGTTCTCGCCGTAGCGCAGCGGCACGTCGACGCGCTCGAGTGCGATGCGCAGGTGCTGCGGCAGCGTCGTGTCGCCCTCGAGCCACTCGACGATGGCGGCGTCGTACGCGGCCGTGTGCGCGAACGCCTCGAGCGCGAGCGCGCGCCGCGTGCTCTCGCTCACCGCGCCGTGGTCGCGCAGCTCGGCGAGGATGCCGTCGTACTGGTCGGGGCTCGTGACGACCGCGACCCACGCGTGGTTCTTGGCTGCCGCGCGCGTCATCGCCGGGCCGCCGATGTCGATGGTCTCGATGCCGGGCGACTCGACGAAGGGATAGAGGTTGGTGACGACCATGTCGAACGCGACGATGCCGTGCTCCTCCATGTCGTCGAGGTGCGACTGCTTGCCGCGGTCGGCGAGGATGCCGCCGTGCACCTTGGGGTGCAACGTGACCACGCGGTGATCGAGCATCTCGGGGAACCCGGTGACCTCGGCCAGCGGCATCACCGGCACGCCGGCATCCGCGATCGCGGTGGCGGTGCCCCCCGACGACACCAGCTCCCATCCGAGCTCGTGGAGCCCGCGGGCGAACTCGGGCAGGCCCGACTTGTCCCAGACCGACAGCAGCGCGCGCATCAATTCCCTTCTGAGATGTCGTCGACGAGTTGGCGGAGCACGGCCGGATACAGCTGGCGCTCCGTGGTCTTGATCCGTTCGTGCAGCGTGTCGACGGTGTCGCCCGGCAGCACCGGCACGGCTTCCTGGGCGAGGATCGGGCCGTCGTCCACCTCCAGGCGCGCCAGGTGCACCGTGACCCCGGTGATCTTCACGCCCGCCGCGAGCGCCTCTTCCACCGCGTGCCACCCCTTGAACGCGGGGAGCAGCGCAGGGTGCGTGTTGACGATGCGGTCGGGGTAGGCGTCGTGCACCGGCTTCTCGAGAATGGTGCCGAAGCCGGCCATCGCGATGAGATCGACGTCGTGGGCGCGCAGCGCGTCGACCACGTCGTGGGTGTACGCGACCCGGTCGAAGCCCTTCGTGAAGTCGGTGCGCTTCACCAGTTCGACGGGCACACCTGTCGCGCTCCCCACCGCGAGCGCCCCGCACTCGCGATCGGCGAGGACGACCACGATCGGGAGGTCGGCGTCGAGCATGGCCTGGAGGTTCGTGCCACTTCCCGACGCCAGCACCGCGATGCGACCCACTGGAGCAACGTAGTCCAGCGCCCGCGTGATTTCAGAGGTCACCGGCAACGTTCAGGGTCCTTGAAGTCGTGGGCTCGCCATGCTGCAATGACGGGACGCCTGGCGGGCAGCCCGGCCCAACCGGAGGCACCTCATGGACCTCAGCAAGCTCAGCACGGGTGACAAGGTCATCGGTGTCAGCGGCATCCTGCTCCTGATCTTCTCCTTCTTCCCGTGGCTCGGCTTCAGCTTCGGCTCGGTCTCGGAGTCACGGAGCGCCTGGACCTTCACCCTCTGCTGGCTCGCCGTGATCCTCGGCGTGGCGTTGGTGGTGTTCGTGGTGCTGAAGATGCAGGGCGTCGACCTCCCCAGCCTCGGCTCGATCACCTGGAATCAGGTCGCGCTGGGCATCGCGGTCGTCGCGGCGCTCTTCATCCTCATCAAGATCATCACCGGCCCGGGCACGAACGGCGTCGACATCAGCGGCACCGGGATCGACAAGGAGCGCAAGATCGGGATCTTCCTCGGGTTCCTGGCGTCACTCGGCTTGGTCGCCGGCGCGTTCCTGAACGTGAAGGACGCCGACGAGCTCCCGAAGCGCTCGACCGGCGACACCCCACCGGCGCCTCCGGCCGCCTGACGACGAGAACCGAGGCCGGGCCTGCACGAGGATGGCGAATTCGTCGAAATCGACACCAGGCGAGCTGACGATCCTGGTGTCGGGTGTGGTCGCACTCATCTTCTCGTTCTTCGACTTCTACACGTTCGCTGACACCGGCGCGAACGTGTGGAGCTCTGGGCTCTTCCCGCTCGCGGCCCTCATGGTGATCTTCGTGATGATCATGGCGGCGCAGGTCGCGCTGACCCGTCTCGCGCACATGGAGATCTCGAGCCGTCCGTTCGGCTTCACGTGGGTGCAGATCCACCTCGTGCTCGCGTTCTTCGCCACGGTGAACGCGGTGGCCTTCCTCCTCAACGACCGGGGCTTCGGCACCACCTTCGGCATCGGTTTCTGGGGAATCCTCGTCAGCTGCGTCGCGGCGCTGGTGGGCGCCGTGCTGCTGCAGCGGGAGCGGACCGGCGGCGGGTCCGGATACTGATCGCACGTCGGCAACAACGGAGGGGGAAGCAATGACGGATGCGGGCGTCCCGATCGAGTCGCGCGGCGAGCGCTACCTGGGGTGGCGTGCTGAACATCGGCCGCGCCCGGGCTTCGCGCACGTGCTCGGCGCCGCGGCGGGCGGGTTCGCGGTGGTCGCGATGGTCGCGTTCGTCAGCGCGATCGACAACGACGACCCGCAGGTCCCGGGAATCGCGCTGAGCCTCGTCCTGCTGCTGGCGGCATGGGCGATCGGCGTGCGCGGCCCTGGCCCGCTGCGCAGCGCGTCGGTCACCGCGATGGTGGTGACGGTGCCGATCCTCTGGGTCTTCGCGCTCGTGAGCGACGGCGACAGCAGCCGCAGCGACGTGCGCGCGGTGCTGCTGCTCACGCTGTTCAGCTACGCCGCGCTGTATCTCCTGGGCTGGACGCGTGGTCGCGCCATCCTGCTCGGCGGCGCGCTCCTCGTGCTCACGATCTGGGTCGCGTTCGAGGTCGCCGGTGACAACGCCGGGCTGTTCGGCGTCACGTCGGGGAGCCCCATCACCAACGGCTCCCTCTCGTCGGGCGCCGCGGTGACCGACAACGCCGACTCCACGCGCGCCGCGATCATGTTGCTCGGCATCGCGTTCCTCATCGCCGGCGCGATCATCGACAACCGGCGCCTGGCCGGTACCGCCACGCCCTTCCTCCTCGTCGGATCGATCAGCGCGATCGTCGGTGGGGTCTCCCTCGCCGCCAGCGAGAGCACGCTGGCCGCGGGCATCGTCGCCGTGCTGATCGGCAGCGCCATCGGCATCATCGGCGCCGCCGGTCGCGACCGACGGGGCACCACCTGGCTCGGTGTGCTCACCGTGTTCGGCGGGGGCGTCGCGATCCTCGTCGACATCTCACCCGACGAAGCCGAAGGCGTCGGCGCGATCGCACTCGTGTTCGCCGTCGTGCTCGGTGCGCTGGCGTGGTTGCTCGCGCCGATCTTCGGCGAGCCCGACGACGGCAACGACTTCACACCCTCGCCCACCGCGCCCGACGGAGGCACCAGCGCGCGCGACACCGGTGATCCGGGCGACCCCGACCTGCTGCAGGCCGACGCCGCCGCCTGACTCCGCCTTCCCGCGAACTGGCGTCAAATCAGCTGGATAATCCAGCCCAATTGACGCCAGTTTGCGCTCGGGCGACCTGACTAGAGCTTGGCGACGACCGCGGCCATGAGCTCGCCCGCCTCGGTCGGGTTCATCCCGATCTCGGCACCGGCGTCACGCAGCGCCGACATCTTGGCGTCGGCCGTGCCCTTGCCACCCGAGACGATGGCACCGGCGTGGCCCATCTTCTTGCCGGGCGGCGCGGTCACGCCGGCCACGTAGGCGACGACCGGCTTGCTCATCTTGGTCTTGATGAACTCGGCCGCCTCTTCCTCGGCCGACCCGCCGATCTCGCCGATCATCATCACGGCCTTCGTCTCGGGGTCGGCTTCGAAGCGTTCGAGGCAGTCGATGAAGGTGGTGCCTGGCACCGGGTCGCCACCGATGCCGACGCACGTGGTGACGCCGATGTCCTTCTGCTTGAGCTCGAAGAGCGCCTGGTAGGTGAGCGTGCCCGAGCGGCTCACGATCCCGACCGGCCCACCTTCCTTCGCGATGTGGCCCGCGGTGATCCCGATGTTGGCCTTCCCGGGGCTGATGATGCCGGGACAGTTCGGGCCGAGGAGCTGCACCGAGGGGAAGTCGCGCTTCAGCTTGTTGTAGAACCACGCCTCGTCGTGCGCGGGCACGCCTTCGGTGATGCACACGATGAACTCGATGCCCGCTTCCGCTGCCTCCATCACCGCGGCGCGCACACCGGGTGCGGGGATGAAGATGCACGACGCGGTCGCGCCCGTCGCCGCCATCGCGTCGGCCACGTTGGCGAACACGGGGATGCCCGCGACGTCGGTGCCGGCCTTCTTCGGGCTCGTGCCCGCGACGACCTGCGTGCCGTAGTCGCGGTTGAGCGGGCCGTAGAAGCTGCCCTGCCCACCGGTGAGGCCCTGGTACACGACCTTGGTGTTCTCGTCGACGAAGATCGCCACGGTTCAGCCCTTCCCTGCGAGCTCGACGGCCTTCTTCGCGGCGTCGATCATGGTCGGCTCCATCTGGAGCGTGTCGGAGAGGTGCGACGCGAGGATGGCGCGTCCTTCGTCGGCGTTGGTGCCGTCGAGACGGATCACGATCGGCGCGTCGATCTGCACGCGCTCGAGCGCCTGCACGATCCCGTTCGCGACTTCCTCACCCTTCGTGATGCCACCGAAGATGTTGATGAAGATCGACCGCACGTTGGCGTCGCTGACGATCACCTCGAGCGCACCGGCCATCACATCCGCGTTGGCGCCCCCGCCGATGTCGAGGAAGTTGGCGGGTTCACCGCCCACCTGGTTGACGATGTCGACCGTGCTCATGGCGAGCCCGGCGCCGTTGGCGATCACGCCGACGAAGCCGTCGAGCCCGACGTACTGCAGGCCTCGCTGGTGCGCGAACTGCTCGCGAGCGTCGCGCACCTGCGTGGCGTCGTACTCGACGTAGTCGGGGTGACGGAACACCGCGTTGTCGTCGAGGGTGACCTTGGCGTCGAGCGCGTGCACGCGGCCGTCGGGCGTGAGGATGAGCGGGTTGATCTCGACGAGATCGGCGTCGCCCTCGGTGTACGCGCGGTACAGCGCGAGCAGCACGTCGACCGCGCCGTCGACCGCCTGCGGGTCGAGGTTCGCCGACTCGACCCACGCACGGCACTGGGCCTCGCTCAGGCCGTCGACCGGGTCGATGTGGATCTTGGCGATCGCGTCGGGGTTCTCGTCGGCCACCTGCTCGATGTCGACGCCGCCCTGCGCGGAGAGCATGCCGAGGTGCAGCTTCGCGGCGCGGTCGAGGGTGAACGACGCGTAGTACTCGGCCGCGATGTCGCTCGCCTTCTCGATCCACACCACGTTCACGGTGTGGCCCTTGATGTCCATCCCGAGGATCGCCGACGCGTGGGCGCGGGCCTCGGCGGAGTCGGCGGCGAGCTTGATGCCACCCGCCTTGCCGCGGCCGCCCACTTGCACCTGCGCCTTCACGACGACGGGGTAGCCGAGCTGGTCGGCCGCCTCCACCGCTTCCTGCACCGTGTCGGCCGGCGCGCCCGGCGACACGGGGATCCCGTAGCGCGCGAACAGCTGCTTGCCCTGGTATTCGAACAGATCCACTCGCTCGCCTCTCGTGGTCGAGTCTCGACTGGCAATGCCCGCTGGCATGTCGGGCTGGCAGGCGAATGCTGGTCGATCCCGCCGGTCCTGACAAACCGTGGAGGCCATTTCACCCGCCCGACTGGACTTTTTCGCAAGCGAGGCCATACACCGTTGCCGTGGCACCGTCGCGCGAAGACACGCGGATCCTGATCTTCGCCACCGCGCTCGTGGTCGTCGCGGGCGTGCTGGTGGCGGTCGTGCTCCTCCTGGCCACCGGCCGGGGCGGGAGCCCGACCCGGCACGCGAACTTCGAAGCGGGGGCCGCGAAGGACATCAAGCGCTCGCTGAAAGAAGGCGGCCCGTACTACGTGCCCGACCCGTTCGGTGGCAATCGGAGCATCATGTTCGCCCTCGAGGACGGCAAGGTCGTCGCCCTGTCGACGGTGCTCCCGGGCACCGAGAACTGCCGGATCCAGATCAAGAACAGCGGGAAGTCGTTCGTCGACTGCCACGGGCAGCGTCACACGACCGAGGAGCTCGCCCGCTACGTGACGATCGTCGACCCCCGCCAGGACGGCAACGACATCCTGCTCGTGAACCTCCGCAAGCTGGAGCCCGCCCCCGCCGGCTGAGCCGCCCGTCGGCGCGGCGGGCGTCGTCTGCGTTCAGGCGCCGACCTTGTGCAGCGGTGCCCAGGCGAGGAGCAGTCGCTTCTCGCCGACGCCGCGGAAGTTGACGAGCGCTTCGGTCTTGTCGCCGTCGCCGAACAGCTCGAGCACGACGCCCTCGCCGAACTTCTCGTGGGTGACGTCGTCGCCGATGCGCAGGCCGGCCCGCTCCGCGCCGCGTGCGCCGGTCGTGGTGACCGCGCCGCGCGGTGGGTTGCCGTTACCGTAGGCGCGCCCGGCCGCCATCGCCGCGGTGGCGACCGCCTCCCGGTGCCGCTCCGCGTT
>DASUMF010000394.1:0-9566 GCA_036277835.1 Acidimicrobiia bacterium | reverse complement strand
GGTGACGCCGGTTGTGTGGTGGAGGTGCCGAGCAGCTCGTCGTTGTGCGCGCCGAGGCGCGGACGCGGGCCGACCACGCGCCCGGGCGTGCCCACCAGCTTCACCGTGACGCCGAGCTGCGTCGTCGATCCGATCTCCGGATCGTCGACGTCCACCACCGAGTCGGTGGCGCGCAGCTGCGGGTGATGCAGCACCTCGCTCATCGGCACGATCGCTTCGGCGCCCAGGCCGTTGGCGTGGAACTCGTCGACGAGCGCGTCGCGCTTCTGCCGCTTGTAGGCCGCGGCCACGGCCAGGCGCAGCTCAGCGGCGCGCTCGCGGTCGGCCGGCGCGTCCGACATCGAGAGCATGGTGAGCATCATCGGGTCCTGCTCGGGCGGGAGGTCGAGGAGCTCGGCCATCGACTTCTTCATGCCGCGACTCGCGGAGGTGTGCACCCAGCCGTCGGCCACCTCCCAGATGCTCGCCTGATGGATGCCGGGCGGGTACGACTTCGACATCGTGCGCTGCACGTCGTTCTGGCCGTGCTCGGCGTGCAACCAGATCATCGTGGTGAGCGCGAGCGCGCCCTGGAACAACGAGGTCTCGACCTGTTGGCCACGGCCCGTCTCCTCGCGCGCGGAGAGCGCGGCGAGGATGCCGATCGGCACCAGGTATGCGGCCGCCATGCTGGGGAGCTGGTTGTGGAGGAAGGTCGGGCCTTCACGCCAGCCCGGCTGCTCGTACTGCAGTCCCGAGCGCGCCTGCACCAGCGCGTCCCAACCCGGCCGAGCGGCGTGACGACTGCCCGTGGGGTACGCCGGGACCGAGAGGTACACGAGTCGTGGGCACGACGGCGCGAGCGACTCGTAGTCGAGACCGAGGCTCGCCATGTGGCCCGGCGCGAAGCTCTCCACCAACACGTCGGCGTGCGCCGCGAGCTCGCGGAGCTGGGCGCGCCCGGCGTCGGTCGAGAGGTCGACGGTGACCGACCGCTTGCTGCGGTTCCACACGCGGTACTCGGGTCGGTCGCGGTCGGGGCCGCCGTCCGGGGGCTCCACCTTGATCACGTCGGCGCCGTGCTCTGCGAGCAGCAGCGCGCCGAGCGGCCCGGCGATGCCGTTGGTGAGGTCGAGCACCCGCACACCCTCGAGCGCGTCCATTCGTCGTCCCCCTTCGATTGCGCGCGCACCACGTGCGCGCAGGATTCAGGCGGTGAGCAGCACTGCCCCCGCGAACGGTCCGACCGCGTTGCTCCAGACCGCGACTTCCGCACCGTCAACTTGCCGCTCGCCGCTCTGCCCGCGGATCTGCCGTGTCGCCTCGATGCAGAAGTTGGCGCCGTGGCGGCGGCCGACGTTGCACGCGCCACCGTCGGTGTTGAGCGGGAGCGAGCCGCCGAGTCGCGTGTTGCCGTCGGCGATGAAGCCACCGGCCTCCCCGAACCCACAGAACCCGAGCGCTTCGAGCCACTCGAACGTGATGACGGAGAAGCCGTCGTAGAGCTGGGCGCAGTCCACGTCGGTGGGCTTGAGATCGGTGCGCGACCACAGTGCTTCCGCGCAGTGCACCGGGGCGTTGCGCACGAAGTCCTCGAGCAGCGACATGTCGAAGTCGCGGATCGCCGAGAGCGCGTACGACTCGACCATCACAGGCTTCTGGCGGAAGTCCGGTGCTCGCTCCTCGGTGGTGAAGATCACCGCCGACGCGGAGTCGCACGGGTAGTCGCAGTCGAGGAGGCGCAGGGGCTTGCTGATGTAGCGCGACGCGAGGTAGTCGTCGACTGTGAGCTCGTCGCGGAAGAGCGCGTCCTCGTTCATCGACGCGTGCCAGCGCGCGTTGACGGCGTTGCGCGCGAAGTCTTCCTCGGTGGCGCCGAACTCCGAGAGGTAGCGCTGCATCTGGAAGCCACCGATGCCGGCCGCCGCGGCGCCGATGCCGAACGGGGCGCTGAACGACGCGTCGCCGACCGCGCGCATGGGCTCGGGGATCGGCGGGGGGCCGGACTTGGGTGCGGCCGCAGCTCGATCCGATGCGCCGGGCATCTGGCGGATGAGGCGCACCGCGACGCAGGTGTGGCTGAGGCCCGACGCGACGGCGGAGATCGACATGATCGCCGGCTCGACGAACGCGGGTGCCATCATCGACGACGTGAAGAAGTAGTTGATGGGGGTGATGCCGAGCAGGTGGCCGATCGCCATCGCGTTCCCACCCATGGTGCCGACCCCGTCGATGTCGGCAGGGTTCATCCCCGCGTCGTCCATCGCCGCGGTCACGGCCTGGCGCACCATCTCGTCGTCGGAGTAGGGGAGCCGCCGACCGGTCTCGGAGAAGCCGACGCCGGCGATCGCCACTCGATGCAAGCTGTTGGGCACGGTGGTGGGTCCTTCAGTCTGCGACCGGCGCGGCCGGCGCGAACAGGGGGAGGGTCACGCCCGGCGCGACCTCGCGGAAGGTGACCTGCAGCGGCATCTCGATGCGCAGATCGGCCTCGGCGCAGTCGACGACGTTCGTGACCATCGTCAGGTGCGGTTGCTCGACGAGCTCCACCACGGCCAGGACGTACCCGATGTGCTGCTGGTAGTAGGGGTCGAACGGTGCCTGCGGGATCGTCCAGGTGCGCAGCACCGCGCGACCCGACACCTCGGCGGGGGAGAGCTCGGTGCTCAGGCACACGCGACAGACGATGCGCGGCAGATGCATGTAGGTGCCGCAGTGGTCGCAGCGCTGGATGACCAGCCGATGCTCGGTGACGCCGTCCCAGAAGAACTTGCTCACGGCATCCGGCGTCGGCACCGGTGGCGACAATGCGCCCGCGTCCATCGTGGCCCCCCTTGATTCCCCGCGCCGCCCGTTCCCGCCTACCCGCGGTGTCAACGCCGTTGGAATGTGCAAGGATACGCCGGTCCGGGGGGATCGGCACCAGTTGCCGACGAGGAGACGGGGTCGGAAGGCCCCGTCAACACATTGGGGGGAAGATGCGGCGGATACGTCGTCTACTAGTTGTCATCGGAGTCGCCGCGTTCGCGACGGCCGGGCTCGCGGGGGTGGCGCAGGGTTCGGCGCCACGTCAGTCGGGCACGGGGGGGACGCTGCGCGTCGGCGCCGACCTGTCGCTCGGCGAGATCCAGTTCGATCTCATGAAGGTCCAGGTGGTCGGCACCTCGTTCCACAACCTGGTGTACGGCACGTTGTTGCGGATGACGCCGAGTGGCGAGGTCGTGCCTGACCTGGCCAAGTCGGTGACCGTCGTCGACCCGTCGACGATCAAGGTGGCGTTGAAGCCGAACTTGAAGTTCACCGACGGCACGCCGGTGGACGCGGCGGCGTACAAGTTCTCGATCGAGCGCATGATCAACGAGGCCTTGCCGGGTGGCAAGGAAGCCGAGGTGAACCAGATCGCATCGGTCACCGTCGACTCGCCGTTGGAGTTCACGCTCGCGCTGAAGACGCCCATCGCGGGTGCGATCACGCGGTTGATGCGTCTGTGCGAGGTCGGGTGCCCGACGTCGCCGACCGCAGTGCAGAACGGCACCGACTTCTCGACCAACCCGGTCGGGGCGGGCCCGTACAAGCTCAAGTCGAACGTCCCGGGCCAGGAGATCGTGCTCGAGAAGAACCCCGACTACTGGGACGCCAAGCACGTCAAGGTGGGCACGATCCAGTACAAGAACGTGCCGGGAAGCGCCACGGTCACCGCCCTCACCGGCAACCAGACCGACCTCGCGCCGTTCCTGAGCCTCATCCAGGCGGGTGAGCTGGCCGGGGCGCCGAACATCAAGACCACGACGCTGTCGACCGACAACTCGATGCTCATGGGCCACATGTGCAAGAACCGCCCGCCGTTCGACGACGTCAAGGTGCGCCAGGCGTTGAGCTACGCGACCGATCGCGACGATCTCAACGAGAAGCTGTTCCAGGGCAAGGGCGAGGACATGTGGGGCTGGTTCAAGTCGACCAGCGCCAACCACGATCCCAAGCTCGACGGCTACTACGAGTACAACATCAAGAAGGCCAAGAAGCTGCTGGCCGAAGCAGGCCAGTCGGACCTCACGTTCGACGTCGGCTTCACGCCCGGGGTCGGCGACAGCGAGACCGGGGCGCAGATCATCCAGCAGCAGTGGTCGAAGGCCGGGGTCAAGGTGAACCTCGTGCCGCTGACCAACCAGACCGACTTCTTCCCGGACGGGACGAAGGTGCCGATGTACTTCTTCGCCCTGCAGCGTGCGGGCATCCCGAAGGTGAGCCGCATCCTGGTGCCGGGCAGCTTCGGCGACGTCTGCAACTGGGACGACCCCGAGCTGACCGCGCTGGTCACCCAGGCCCAGGGCCTGGCGGACGGGTCGCCCGAGCTGGCGAAGGTGTGGCACGACATCAGCAAGCGGACGCTCGAGACGGCTGCGGTCGTCCCCGCGCTGTTCGGGACCCAGAGCTACGCGTACAACACCGGAACCGTGAAGAAGATCGCGATCAACGAGGGTCGCACCGGCATCCCCGAGCTCTACGTGTGGGGGACGCAGCTGAAGAGCTCGTGACCTGAGCTCGTGCACGACGCGGAGTGGCCCCGATTCGTTCGGGGCCACTCTCGCGTTCGGGCCTCGCCGGTCTCGGTCAGCTGGTCTCGGTCAGCCGGTCTCGGTCAGCCGGTCTCGGTCAGCAGGTCAGCTGGGCTCGGGCGGGGGGCCCGAGCCGTTGACCACGCCGGCCGTCGACGGCGCGACGAGCTCCACGGCGACGGGCTTCGATGCAGCCGGGTAGAGGTGGCAGTAGACGCTCACGCCGTCGGCGGTGAACGAGAGCGGCGGGTCCTCGACCGCGCAGACGTCCATCACCTCTCGGCACCGCGTGTGGAACCGGCACCCGCTGGGCGGGTTCGCCGGTGACGGGAGGTCGCCGGTGAGCACGATGCGCTCGCGCCTGCGTTGCGCGACCGGATCGGGGAGCGGGATCGCCGAGAGCAGGGCCTGTGTGTAGGGATGCTTCGGCGACGTGTAGACGGTCTCCGCGTCGCCTTCCTCGACGATGCGTCCGAGGTACATCACCGCGATCCGGTGGCTCACGTGGCGCACGATCGAGAGATCGTGGGCGATGAAGAGGTACGCGGTGCCGAGGCGCTCCTGGAGGTCGGCCAGGAGGTTGATCACCTCGGCTCGCGTCGACAGGTCGAGCGAGCTGACCGGCTCGTCGCACACCACGAGCTTCGGGTTGGTCGCGAGCGTGCGCGCGACGGCGAGGCGCTGGAGCTGGCCACCGGAGAACTCGTGGGGGAAGCGTCCGCGGTAGTTGGGGCTGAGCCCGACCATGCGGAAGAGCTCCGCGACGCGCTCGTCGAGCTCGGTCCCGCTCATGCCGAGATGCGTCTTGAGCGGCTCGGCGACGGAGTTCCCGACGTGCGCGCGAGGGTCCATCGACGAGTACGGGTCCTGGAACACCATCTGCATGTCGCGGCGGAGCTTGCGGAGGTCGTTCCCCTTGAGGCGGGTCACGTCGTGGTGCTCGAACATCACCGTGCCCGCTGTGGGCTCGATGAGTCGCAGCATCACCCGCCCGAGGGTCGACTTGCCGGATCCCGACTCACCGACCAGCCCCACGCTCGTGCCGGCAGGGATGTCGAGGTCGACGCCGTCGACTGCCTGGACCGCGCCGACCTTGCGCTGGAGGATGCCGCGGTGGATCGGGAAGTGCTTGGTGACACCGCGCATCCGCACGAGCGCGTCGCCGCCAGCGTCGCCGATCTCCGCCGCCTCGGCCATTCGCGGCGCGGCTGCGCCTGACGACTCGACGTCACCGCTCACGAGGAGACCGCCGTGGTCTCGGCGGGAGCGGTCGGCGACTCCACGACGCCGTGACGGATGCAACGCACGAGGGTGCGGTCGACCGCCTCGAGCTCGACGGGCGCCGCCCGACACGCATCGATCGCGAGGACGCAGCGGTCGGCGAAGCGGCAACCGTGGGGCCAGTCGCTCGGTGTCGGCACGACGCCGGGAATGGACACGAGCCGTTCGCTCCCACCGATGGTCTGGGGGATGGACCGCAGGAGTGCACGCGTGTAGGGATGTTGTGGCGACGCGAACAGCTCGTGCACCGGGGCCTGTTCGACGACCTGACCGGCGTACATCACGACGACGCGGTCGCAGATGTCGGCGATCACGCCGAGGTCGTGGGTGACGAACAGGATCGCCATCCCGAGATCGCGCTGGAGGTTCTTCAGCAGCTCGAGGATCTGCGCCTGCACGGTCACGTCGAGCGCGGTGGTGGGCTCGTCGGCGATGACCAGCTTGGGCTCGTTCACCAGCGCCATCGCGATGACCACCCGCTGGCGCATGCCGCCCGAGAGGTTGTGCGGGTAGTCGTCGAGCCGAGCGGTGGCGTCGGGGATCCCGACCTGCGCCAGCATCGCCGCCGCCCGCCGACGAGCGACGCTCTTCTTCACCTTGTTGTGGAGGCGGATCGCCTCGACGAGCTGGTTGCCGATCGTGAACGCGGGGTTGAGGCTGCTCATCGGGTCCTGGAAGACCATGGCGATGTCGTTGCCGCGCAGCTTGCGCATCTCGCCGAACGGGAGCTCCAGGAGGTTGCGGTCCTCGAAGACCACTTCGCCGGAGGTGACGCGTCCCGGCGGCGACGCGATCAGCCGCATGACGGCCGACGACGTGACCGACTTGCCGCAGCCGCTCTCACCGACGAGGCCCAGCACCTCGCCGGGCGCGACGTCGAACGACACGTCGGAGACGACGGTGACCGGGCCCTGCGGTGTCGTGAACTCGACGCTGAGGTTGCGCACCGACAGCAGTGGCACAGGGGCGGGCGTGGCGTCGGCCTGTTCGACGCCGACGGTTGCGGTCGCCGGGTCGGGCGAGGCCACGGGGGGCGCGACCGACGTGAGCCCCATGCGACCGCGCTTCTGGCCCTTCGGCGCCTTCGTGCCCGAGAGCCCGAGCGCGTCGTTGAGGCTGTCGCCGAAGAGGTTGAACGCGAGCACGGCGAGCGAGATCGCGACGCCCGGCACGATGAGCATCATCGGCTCGGTGCGCACGTACTGGTTGCCGACCTGCAACATGTTGCCCCAGGAGGGCGCGGGCGGCTGCTGGCCGAGCCCGAGGAACGAGAGCCCGGCTTCGATGAGGATCGCGGTGCCGAGGAGCAGCGTCGCCGCCACCACCAGGGGAGAGATCACGCCTGGGAGGACGCGTTTGCCGATGATCTTCGTCTTGCTCGTCCCGATGGAGCGCGACGCCTCCACGTAGGTCTCCTCGCGCAGTGCGAGGGTCTGCGCGCGCACGAGCCTGACGAGGCCGGGCACCGCCACGATCGCGATCGCGATCATCGCGTTGGTGAGGCCCGGGCCGAGGATCGCTGCGACCGCCAGCGCGAGGAGCAGCGCGGGGAAGGCGTTGATGGCGTCCAGCACCCGGTTCGTGCCGAGGTCGAGCCACCCGCCCGCGAACCCGACCAGCAGGCCCAGGGGCACCGCGACGATCAACACCATGAACGTGACTTCGAAGCCGGTCTGCATGGACACGCGCGTACCGACGAGCATGCGGCTCAGGACGTCGCGGCCGAGGTTGTCGGTGCCGAGCCAGTGCTGCCAGGAGATGGGCTCGAAGGTGTGGAAGTCCTGTGACGCAGGGTCGTAGGGCGCGAGCGCCGGACCGAAGATCGCCAGGAAGAACATCAGGAGGATGAACCCCAGCGAGATCATCGCCACCGGGTTGCGCACCAGCCGCTTGCCGGCGCGCCGGAAGGATCCCGGCGTGGACCCCGCGGGTGCGGGCTCGTCGGCCTGCTCGTCGCCCCGCGGCGCGGGGGCCACCGACATGATCGGCTCGAAGCCGTCGTGGGTGAGATCGCGCTCGATGTCGCCGGTGAGCTCGCTCATGCCCTGCGCACCGTGGGGTTGAGGATCGTGTAGCTGAGGTCGACGAGGAGTGCGAGCAGCGCGGTGATGATCGCGAACATGAGCACCACCGCCTGGATGACCGGCATGTCCTGCGAGAACATGGCGCTCAGCACGTACTGGCCGATGCCCGGGATCGCGAAGATCTGCTCGATCAGCACCGTGCCCCCGAGCAGCCCGCCGAGCGACAGGCCGAGCACGGTCACGGCGGGGATCGCGGCGTTCTTCATCGCGTGCTTGCCGACCACGGTGGACGTGCGCCCACCCTTCGCCCACGCCGTCCGCACGTAGTTGGAGTTCATCGTCTCGGCAAGGGCGGCGCGGATCTGGCGGGCGACGCCGGCCGCGACCGCGATCCCGAGCGCGAAAGCCGGGAGCACGAGCTGTTTGAGCCAGGTGACGGGGTCGTCAGCGAACGGTGTCCAGATGGAGACCACCGACGGGAACCACCCCAGTTCGATCGCGAAGAAGAGGATCAGCAGCAGCGCCAGGAAGAAGTTGGGGATGGAGGTGCCGAACACGGTGCCGCCCACGAGCGCCCGGTCGAGGCGCGTGCCCGCCCGCATGCCCGACACGATGCCGACGGGCACCGCGATGAGGAGGCCGACGACCATGCCCGCCAGCACGATCTCGAAGGTGATCGGGAGACGGTCGCCGATCTCCTGGGTGACCGGTTGCCCGGTCCGCAGCGAGTTGCCGAAGTCGCCCTGGACCGCGTTCGACAGCCAGTGCCAGTACTGGACGAGGAACGGGTCGTCGAGGCCGAGCTGCTCCTTGACCTGTGCGACCGCCTGGGGTGTCGCGTCGGTGCCGCCGGCGAGCTGCACGGCGATGTCGCCGGGCACGAGTGCTTGCAGCCCGAACGCGAGGAACGACACGATGAAGAGCGTCGGGATCAAGAGCAGCAGACGTCGCGCGATGATCGTCGGCAATTTCCCCCCTAGGAAATCTTCTTGCTGCGGTTCGTCGAGACGAACCGCAGTCGAGCACTGAACGATGTTGTCCGCTCGGCTGTGCTTCCCGCGTGCCGATCGTCATGCGCCTGTCGCCGTGCGCCGGTCGTCTTGCGCGCGGCTGCTCAACAGCGTTTAGTGTCACGACGGTAACACCGACGGACGGGGGGACACAATGGCCGACGGACCCGACGCGCTCGAGGCCCGACTCCAGCGGCTGGAGGATCTCGAGGAGATCCGGACGCTCCACGAGGACTACATCTACTACCTCGATCGGGGCGACTTCGCCGCCTACGCGTCCCTCTTCGCGGAGCAGGGACAGATGCGCCTCGGTCCTGCCCGGGCCGACGGGCGTGAGGAGATCGAACGCGTCGCACGCGAGTCGTTCGGTCCACAGGTCGACACGACGAGCATCCGCCCGGGTGGCCTCGGCGGCTTCCACATCGTGAGCGGGCCACGCATCAACCTCGAGGGCGACCACGCGACCGCCGAGGTCATGTGGACGGTCATCGCGCGCGACGAGAACGACAAGCCGATCGTCACGCTGGTCGGCCATCACGCCGACGAGCTCGTGCGCGAGGACGGGCACTGGCGCTTCGCCCGTCGTCGCGGCTACATGGACATTCCTTGACGCTTCGCCTCGACCACCCGGCCTGATCCACTCGCCCGAGCACTGGAGCCGTACATGCCCCTCACCGATCCCGGTCCCCTCCATCGCCTCGCGATCGTCGTTCCCG
>DASUMF010000393.1:0-5514 GCA_036277835.1 Acidimicrobiia bacterium | reverse complement strand
ATCGCCCACTTCAGCCCGGAGGCCGAGGCGGAGGGCACGTCGCGGGTCACGTGGGAGATCGAGCAGGTCGAGGACTCGTGCCGCTTGACGCTCACGCACGACCAGATGCGCGACGGCGCCAACGAGCAGCTCTACGGCGGTTGGCCGATGATCCTGTCGGGGCTCAAGACGTGGCTCGAGACCGGCGACCTCCTCACCACGCCCGGATCGCTCATGTGGAGCTGAGTGCGACCAGCTCCGCTCGGCTGGGGCCCGGCAGCGGGTCGGGTACCTGACCGGCGTACTCGTCGATCTTCGCCCGGATCTCGGGACGAGCCATCACGTCCTGCGGGAACGCGAGGCACGTGACCGTCTCCATCATCGATCGGAACACGTCGGGGTCGTGCACCAACGCGACCTGCATGGCCGCGGCGTCGGGATCCGTGGGCGGGGGATCGACCCCGGCGCTGATCGCCTGCATCTCCGCGACACGGGCGCGGTCGGCCGCGACCTGATTGCGGAAGAAGGGCGTGACGTCGCGTTCGGTCGCGTCGTCGAAGCGGACGACGAACGCGCCCGCGTCGTCGATCCCGTCGCGGACGACGTCGCGGAGCCGCTGCGCCTGCACGAGGCCGACACTGAGGCCCCGTCCCGCCGACGGGTTCGTGCAGGCCGACGCGTCACCGACCGCCACGACCCCGGTGACGACCGGGCGACCGTCGACCACGTACCGGCGGTGCTTGTCGAGGATGCCGGCCATGGTCTCGACGCCGGTGATGGCTTCTCCGTCGAGCCAGTGCGCCTGCAGCGGGCACGCACGCACGACGCGGTCGAAGGCGTCGGGATCCCGCAGACCCCGCAGCACGGTGTCGGACGATGCCGCGAAGACCGTGACCGACCACGTGTCGTTGTCGCTGTGGAGCGTGAGGACCGACATCGAGCCGAACGTGGACAGCACGGGACCGACGACGGGTGGTGGCGTCGTGCCCCGGAAGAAGCGCGTGAAGTAGACGAACCCGGCGTCCTCCGATTCCAGGTGCGGCGGCGACGCGCCGAGTGCCTCGACCCACTCGGGCGCCGGCGTCCGGCGCCCCATGGCGTCGACGACGAGGTCGGCATCGAGCTCCTCACCGTCGGTGAGCCGTACACCGGTGACGTGCGGTGCCGAGGACGACTGCGCCGACGACGCGCGCAGACTTGCGACCTTCACTCCCCGGCGCACGGTCACCCCGTCGTGGCGCTCCGCCGCGTGCGCGAACACGGCCTCCATCACGGGGCGTCGCGCGTTGACGAACGAGAAACGCTCGTCGCCCGGTCGGGGTGTGCGGTCCTCGATCCACGGCGGCATCCACGCGATCGGGTCGATCCACACCCCGCCCGCATCGAGCAGGCGCTCCGTGAGCCCGGGGAGGTCGGCGTCCATCACGGCGCGGGCACGCGCGAACAGGTTGTGCGGCTGGTGGAACTGCGCGACGCCGGTCCGATCCCACTCCTCCCACGCCGTCGCCGGCTCGTCGGGCACGCGCGATCCGTCACGCTCGAGCACCGTGACCGCGTGGCCATCGCGCGCGAGGAGCATCGCCGTCGCCAACCCGATCACGCTTCCGCCGCAGACCACGATCCGTGCCATGTTCACCTCCCGAGCGATCTTCGCGCAGCCGCGCCACCTGGACGTACGCTCCCCCGATGACGACGCCCCGCATCAAGATCGGCGAGCACTACGGCCCCTCCTCCGGCCGCATCGACCACGACGCTGCGATCGCGTATGCGCACGCCACCGACGATCCCAATCCCGTCTACGACGCGGGGGGCGCGGTCCCGCCGCTCTACACCGTGTCGCTCGTGCTGCAGGCGTACCTGCACGCGCAGTCCGACTCCGTCGAGCCCGGTGCGATCGAAGGTGTACGCGGCGGCGTGCACGCCGAGCACGACCTCTGGGTCCACCGGCCGCTCGCGCCCGGCGCCGACGTCACGTGGGAGGTCACCCCGAGCGGTGCGCAGCAGACGAAGGCCGGCGTGCTGGTCGCGCAGCGGATCGTCGTGAGCGACGACCGCGGGCCCGCACTGGAGCACTACTGGACCACGCTCTTCATGGGTGGCACCATCCCAGAGCCGCTCGGCACGCCACTGGTGGACCACACCTTTCCCGAAGCCGCGCGCGAGCACGTGGTCGGCGCGCACACGTTCACCGTCGCGCGCGACCAGGCGTTCCGATACGCGGGCGCGTCGAACGACCACGCGCCGATGCACGTCGACGACGAAGCGGCTCGCCGCGCGGGGTTCCCGTCGAAGTTCATGCAGGGCATGTGCTCGCTCGCGATGTGCAGCGGTGCAGTCGTGAAGATCGCGGCCGACGGCGATCCCGATCGCCTGCGTCGCCTCGCGTGCCGCTTCTCCGCGCCGACGTATCCCGGGAACGAGCTCGAGGTGACGGTGTACGACGCGGGCCCGTCGGGTGAGGGGACGCACAGCGTCGCGTTCGAGGCCACGTCGGCCGGTGTCACCGTCATCAAGCACGGACGCGCCGACATCGCCGCCTGACGACGACCGGCGCCCGAGCTCGCTTCAGCGCGCGAGCTGGACGATCCCGTCGATCACGAGCACCACGCCGAGCACCGCCGACGGATAGAAGGTGAGCGTCTCGCGGTGCCGTGAGGCCCACCGCTGCCCCTCGGTGAGCCATTCGCCGGCGCGCGTGCCGAACACCACGTAGAGCAGCACCGGCACCCAGACCAGCACGGTTGCGATCGCCACGTAGAGGACCGCGACGGCGGTCGTCTGCGCCGGTCCCAACCCGGCCGCCGCGATCGTCGCCGTCGCGACCAACGTCACCGCGATGCGCTTCGGGCCGCCGATGCCGAGTGCGAGGCCGGTCCCGAGCGCGGTCCCGGGGCCGAGCGACGAGAGCCGCGCGTGCAGGGCCTGGCTCCGTGGGCTCCTCGGGCGGGGTTCGTCGCCGGGCGGGGCCTGACGGCGGACGTACGCCGCCACGACGAGGAGCGCCGCGCCGAACGCGATCACGAGCAACGACTGGAAGGTCGGGAAGCGCTTCTCGTGATCGGGCGACGCGGCGGCGCCCAACGCGAGCGCGAGTGCGCAGAACACGGCCTGCCCGGCGACGAATCCGATCGCGAACGCGGAGCCGTTGAGCCGGCCGCGTCCGCTCGTGAGCACGGCGAGCACGGACGCGAGCGCGAGCGGGCTCGTCGCCGCGACGAGCGCGAACAACGTGACGCGGAAGACGAGGTGCAGGGTGATCCCGGAAGACGTGCACAGTGTCTACCGCCCGCGGGCCACGTTTCGGTGTAGCAGTAGGCTGGGGGCGTTCGACGGTGACCCGACGAGAGGCAACTCCATGATCCTCGACGAGCTCGACATCGGTGCCGACGCGTTCACGACCGCGACCGGTTGGGAGATCAAGCCGGAGGGCGCGTGCAAGGGCGAGGTGTGCGTGCCGCTCGGCGGAGCGGGCGACCCGTTCGACGCCGCATCCGCGGCGGCGCGCCTCGGGATGGCCGTCGTGCACGACGCGGAGGCCGGCCTGTGGGCGCTGGGCCCCGAGACGATCGGCGGCCGTGCGCTCACCACCGCCGTCGCGCCGGAGCTCGAGCTCCCCGACGTCGACGGCACGCCGTTCCGGCTCTCGTCGTTGCGTGGCCAGAAGGTGGTGCTCGTCTCCTGGGCGCCCTACTGAGGCTGTCGCATGGACCTGCCCGGGTGGCAGGCGCTGCGTGACGAGCTCCACCCCCTCGGCATCGAGGTGGTGACCGTCGGGCTCGAGATGGGTGGTGCGGAGGTGCTGCGGCCCTACATCGAGGACGCCGCGCCCGAGCACCCGTCGCTCGTCGACCAGACCCACGAGCTCGACGCGCGCTTCGGCGTGACCAACATCCCGCAGGCGATCTGGATCGACGAGGACGGGATGATCGTGCGGCCGGCCGAGATGGCCATCCCCCCGCACGTGATGCGCCCCGACGCCGACGGCGAGCTCCAGCCCGTCGGGATGGCCGCCCGCATGGGTGATCCGCAGCGCTACGCGAACAAGCTGCGCGACTGGGCTGTGAAGGGTGCGCAGAGCGAGTACGTCCTGTCGCCCGACGAGGTGGTCGCGCGGTCACACCCACGCCCCGCCGAGGTGTCGGAGGCGGCTGCGCACTTCGAGCTCGCGCAGCACCTGTGGCGCGAGGAGGGGTTCAGCGAACGCACGCTGCGTCACTTCGAGGCCGCGCACACGTTGCAGCCCGACAACATCACCTACAAGCGCCAGGCGTACTCGCAGTACCGCTTCTCCACCGACGATGAGCCGACCGAGTTCAGCCGGTTCATGCAGTCACCGGCCGAGGGCGAGGACTGGCCGTTCGTGTCCGACTTCACGTCCGACATGGCGGCGATGGCGGAGCAGCGCGAGCGAGAGAAGGCGGAACGGCGCTGAGTCGAACAGGCGCGAACGGCTCGGCGGGCGCAGCGGCGGCTACTGCGCTGCAGGCTCGCGCTCGGCGGCGAGGCGGGTGCGGTTGACCTTGCCGGCCGCGGTGCGCGGGAGCTGCTCGACGACCTCGAAGCTCTTCGGCACCTTGTAGCTCGCGAGGCGCGCCTTGCAGTGCGCTCGGAGATCGTCGTCGGACGGGGGGTGCTCGGTGTCGACCGGTTGCACGATCGCGTGCACACGATGGCCCCACTCCGCGTCCGGGAGCCCGATCACGACGACGTCGACGAGGCCGGCGTGCTCCGACAACGCGGCTTCGACCTCGGCGGGGAACACGTTGGCACCGCCGGTGATGATCATGTCCTGGCGGCGATCGACGACGTAGAGGTAGCCGTCGTCGTCGACGTAGCCCATGTCGCCGTAGGTGCGGTAGCCGCCGAGGATCGGCGCGGGGGTGTCGGTGCCGATGTACTCGAACGGCGCGTCGTCGGTCGGCAGCTTCATGTAGATCTCGCCCACCTCGCCGGTGGGGACCGGCTGGTGCGCGGCGTCGAGGATGAGCAGCTCGCACCCGACGGGGCGTCCGGTCGTGCCGGGGTGTTCGAGCCACTCGACGCCGCTGCACATCGCGGTGCCCAACACCTCGCTGCCCCCGTACACGAACGTGAAGCGCTCCGGTGGCACGAGCTCGAGCCACGTGCGCGCCACCCAGTCGGGCAGCGTGGCGCCGCCGTAGATGATGCGTTCGATGCTCGAGAAGTCGTGCGTGTGCACGTCGTCGAGTCGCGCGATCCGTTGCAGCATCGTGGGGACGAGCACCGTGTGGTTCACGCGGTGACGCTCGATGAGCTCGACCGCGCGCGCAGCGTCGAAGTGCTGCATGAGCACGACCACGTTCTCCTGGAGCAACATCGGCGCGCAGAACATGAAGCCGTTGTTGTGGTACAGCGGCGACGTGATGAGGTACACGATTCCTCGGGCGCCGGCCGTCACCGCGTTGCTCGCCTTCACCGACGTCGTCGCGTCGGCCTCGTCCTCGACGTAGACGCCCGGGCTCGCGCCCACGATGATCTTGGGCGTTCCCGTGGAACCCGAGGTCGCGATCAGGC
>DASUMF010000392.1:0-7471 GCA_036277835.1 Acidimicrobiia bacterium | reverse complement strand
GGACCGACGACTACCCCCTCTGGCGCAACACACTGGCGGTCGCCACCGGCCTCGCCCTGATCGGGTTCGCGCTCTTCCCGCTGATGCCCCCTCGGCTGCTCCCCGAGCACTGCGACAGCCATCCCAAGCTGTCCTGCGCCGGAACCTACGACTACGAGGACACGCTCGCGAAGGACCCCGCGTTCTGGTCGTTCAACTCGGGTGCGGTGAACAAGATCTCCAACCAGTACGCGGCCATGCCGAGCGTCCATTGCGCGTGGGCGCTGTGGTGCGCCTGCGCGCTGGTGCCCCGCCTGCGGCGGTGGTGGGCGAAGCTGCTCGCGGGCTTCTACCCGTTCGTCACCGTCACGGCCATCGTGGTCACGGCCAACCACTACCTGCTCGACGCCGTCGCCGGCTTCACCGTGTTGGGCATCGGCTATCTGGTCGCGCGCGGGATCACGCGGTCCGGGCGCGGCGCGCCCGTACCGCTGCCTGTCGCGTAGCGCCCGTCGCGCGGCCGGCGACGAGACGCTCGACGCTCTCGCGCACCGCGCGATCCGCGAGCGAGAGCTGCACGTCGCGCGCACTCACGATCGCGAGACGGCGCGGGGGCATGTTCGCGATCTCGAATGCGTGCAGCGCTCCGAGCTCGGGTGGCACCGCGGTCTCCGGCAGGATCGACGCGAAGTCGCCGGCCGCGACCATGTCGGCGATCAGGCGGATGCCTTCGACCTCGAGCGGCACGCGCAGCGTGAGCCCTTGTGCCTCCGCGACGGCTTCGAGCTCCATGCGCAACGGGTTGCGCATCGGTGGGAGCACGAGACGCAGATCGGCCACCTCCGCGAGCTCGACCGGGCCCGGCCCGAGCTCCACGCCGGGCCCGACGAGCGCGACGAGTGCCTCCTCGAGGAGATGGTCCACGACGAGGCGACGGTCTTCCACCGGCTCGGTGACGACTGCCTGCGCGAGCTCACCTTCGAGCACCTCGGCGAACAGGCGCTCCGACGCGCCTTCGTTGATGCGCAGGCGCACGCCAGGCGCGCGCTGGCGGAGATCGGCCGCGAGCGCGGGCACGAGCCAACGGCTCGCGGTGCCGACGACGCCGAGCTTCGCGTGACCCGCCTCGAGCCCCTGGAGCATCGACAGATCGGCGCGCATCGCGTCGAGCTCTCGCTGCACGCGCCGCGCACGATCGAGCACGACCGCACCGAACTCGGTGGGCTCCGCGCCACGGCGTCCGCGCACGAGCAGAGGAACGCCGAGCTCCTGCTCGAGCTGGCGCACCTGGTCCGACACGTTCGACTGGACGGTGTTCAACGCATCGGCGGCCGCGGTGAACGATCCCTCTTCGGCGATCGCGAGCAGGGTCTCGAGGTGACGCAGGAACACCATGGAACTGCCTCCTGCGGCGGATCGCGGGCGGGACACGCCCGGGAGCGCCGGCTTGCAACGGTCTCACGGTGCCATCGTGAATCCCGATGGTCACCATCCATCCTAACTGTTGGACAGATTCCGCCAGGTCCGCGATCATGATCGGGCAGGACGAATCGGGGAGTCGGTGTCCCCCCCACCGGCTCCCCGATTCTCCCGCTTTCCACGCAGTTCGTCGGGGGCAAACCAACACGCACGGGGGTTTCCTGGTGTCCGCAACCGAGACCATCACCAGCCTGATCTTCACGGGGCCGCTCACCTGGACCGACAGCGCAGCCTGTCGGGGCCAGAACGAGCTCTTCTTCGCCCCCGCAGGCGAACGGCCGGAGACGCGCAGCGTCCGCGAGGCCAAGGCACGCGCCGTGTGCAACGGCTGCGCCGTGATCTCGCCCTGCCGCGACTGGGCGCGCGAGAACCGCGAGTACGGCTACTGGGGTGGCGAGTCCGAGGAAGAGCGCGCCGCAGCGGGCTACCGGGTCGACATGCCCGTCGGCCGCGTCGCGCGCTACCCCAAGGGGAACGGCACACCCGTGCAGCCCCGCGCACCACGCGTCGCCTGAGCGCATCGCCTGAACGCGCGTCGGCAACCCGCGCGCTGACCCCCAATTCCGCCGTCAGGCAGGTCCCGTAGGCTTCGGGGATGGCCGACGGCCTCCGCTGGGAGCGACGCCCACCCCTCCGTGACCCGTTGCTGGTCGCGGCCTTCGAAGGCTGGAACGACGCGGGGGACGCGGCGAGCGGAGCAGCCGACTGGCTGGTGCGCCACTGCGACGCACCGGATCCCGAGCCGTTCGCGACGATCGACTCCGACGAGCACGTCGACTACCAGTCGCGACGCCCGCGCGTCGAGATCACCGACGGCGTCGCGACCGCGATCCGCTGGCCCGAGCACGCGTGCTACGCCACGGCATGGCCCGACCGCGACGTCGTCGTCGTACGCGGCATCGAGCCCAACCTGCGCTGGCAGTCGTACTGCGACGGCATCATCGAGGTCGCACGCGAGACCGGCTGCCCGATGGTCGTGACGTTGGGCGCGCTCCTCGGCGACGTGCCGCACACCCGCACGACCCGCGTCACCGGAACGTCGACCGATCCCGAGCTCCACGAGAACCTCGGGCTCGTGGCATCGCGCTACGAAGGGCCGACCGGCATCGTGGGCGTGCTCACCGACCGCTGCCGCAGTGCCGGGCTCGACACGGTGTCGCTGTGGGCGCCCGTCCCCCACTACGTGGCGAACCCGCCGAACCCGCCTGCGACCCGTGCCCTCCTCGACCGGCTCGCCACCGTCGCGCGCCTCCCCCTCGCGCTCGACGGCCTCGACCGCCTCGCCGAGCTCTGGCGCGTCCAGATCGACGAGGCCCTCGCCGACAACGACGAGATGCTCGCGTACGTCCACGAGCTCGAGTCGCGCTACGACGCCGACGCCGGGCTCGGCCGCGAGGCCCACCCCGGCTTCGGCAGCGACCTCGACGAGGATGCGATCCCGTCGGCCGACGAGCTCGTCGGTGAGGTGGAGCAGTTCCTGCGTGAGCAGGGCGGCGGCGAGTGACGCGACGCGTCAGCCCACGAGATCGCGGGCGACCGCTTCCCAGAGCTGGGTCGACAACGCGAGCGACTCCTGGTCGACGCGCTCGTCGTTGCCGTGGAACATCGTCGTGTAGTCGTCGTAGGTGAGGCGCTGCGAGAACAGCCCGAAGCCGTAGCCCACCGCACCGGCGCGCCGGTAGAACCGGTTGTCGGTGCCGCCGACCATCAGCGACGGCACGAGCGCGGACCCCTCGCAGAGCCGGCTGCTCACGCGTGCGAGCGACTCCCACAGCGGCGTGTCGACCGGCGACGCGGTCGAGCCGTCGTCGTTCGAGGTGATCTCGACGTCGTCGGCGAGGTCGCCGAGCGCCTCGCGCAGCAGCGCGGCCGCCTCCGCACCGGTCTGACCGGGCAGCGTGCGGATGTCGACCTCGAGGTCGACGCGGTCGGGGATCACGTTGGTCTTCGTGCCACCGTGCGCGACCGTGGGGGCGAACGTCGTGTGCGTGCACGCGTGCCACAGGCGCGACGTGCCGACCGGCAGCTCGGTGAGCGTGCCGTGCAATCCGTCGGCATCGAGCAACGCCGCGGTGATGTCGTCGTCGAACCCCATGCCTTCCACGAAGCGCCGCCACGCGTCGTGGATCTGCGTCGGCGGGTGGTACTCCGCGATGCGCCGCACCACTTCCGCCGCGGTGATCAGCGCGTTGTCGGTACGGAACGGCTGCGAGCCGTGGCCCGGCGTGCCGCGCACGGTGATCTTCGTCCAGTAGGTGCCCTTCTCGGCCACGAGCACCGGCAGCCGTGGCCCGTGCGGGCTCGGCATCTGCCACCCGCCCGACTCCGTGAGCACGTAGTCGGCGTACACCGCGTCGCGCTCGTGGTCGAGCAACCAGTGCGCGCCCCACGTGCCGAGCGCCTCCTCGTCGGCGACGGCCAGGTACACCAGCGTGCCCTTCGGACGGAACCCGCTCTCCACCAGTCGCTTCATCGCGACCGCTTGTGACGCGGTGAGGTTCAACATGTCGACCGCGCCGCGTCCCCACACGAAGCCGTCGTCGAGGTCGGCCGCGAACGGGTCGCGCGTCCAGCCGTCGGGGTTCACGGGCACGACGTCGGTGTGGCCCATGAGGAGCAGCGACGGTGCCGTGGGGTCGGTGCCCTCGAGGCGCACCACGAGGCTCTGACGACCAGGCTGCGGCTCGAACACCTCGTGGTCGCCGATGCCCGAGAGGTAGCCGGCGAGCAGGTCGACGCTGCGCGACTCCTTCCCCGACGTGACCACACCGTCGTTCACGCACTGGTTGCGGATCAGCGTCTGCAGCACGTCGGTGACTTCGGCGGTGGGGTCGTCGGGAACGCGAGACATCGCGTGCGACCCTACTCAGCTTCGGCGCGCGCGATGGCGTACAGCTCGGCGAACGCGTCCTCGATGCCGCCGGCGAGCAACTCGAGGTCGCGCGCCGACGCGCCGTCGCCGACGAGGCCGATGTGGAGCTGGTCGCAATAGGAGAGGACCGCCACGTTGAGCGTGAGGTTCTGCGACAGCGGCACGATCGGGTACACCTCGAGCATCTGTGCCCCGAGCAGGTAGAGCGGTACGGGCGGGCCGGGGATGTTGCTCATCACGAGGTTGCCGAACGGCTGACCGTGCAGCGCGCGCGCGGCGACGCCGAGCACCGACGGCGTGACGTACTCACCGAGGCCGAAGATGGTCGCGGTGCCGACGGCCTGCTCGCGCTCCTTGAGCTCCGCCGTCTGCGCGCGGATCGCCGCCACCCGGGCGCGCGCGTCGCGTTGCCCGACCGGCACCGGGACCAACATCGTGGAGATGCGGTTGCCGAGCTGCGCGCGGTCGGCTTCGACGCGCAACGACACCGGGCACAGCATCTTCACGACCAGATCGTCGGTGAGCTCGCCGCGCGACTCGAGCAGCCGGGCGAACCCGCCACCCACCGCGGCCAGCGCGACGTCGTTGACCGTGCACCCGAGCGCGTCGCGCACCTCGTGCACCAGCGCGAGCGGCACGGTCATCGTCTCGAGTCGCCGCCCGGGTGCGAGCGACCGGTTGTGCGACAGCCGCGGCGCGACCACGCCCGACGTGACGAGGGAGCCGAGCGCCCGTCCGAGCCGGCCGGCCTGGTCGGCCGCGACGAGCGGCATCCGCGCCGCCTCACGCGCTCTGCCGGCGAGGCCCTTCGCGCGCGCCGCGTTGGTGCGAACGGTGTCGACGAGCAGCTCGGTGGGATCGGGTCCCGGTTCCGGGCTCCACGCCGACGGCACGTCGGGCGGCGCGTGGGCGTCGAGGTCGAGCAACGCGGTCGCGATGTCGACCCCGGAGATGCCGTCGGTGAGCGCGTGGTGCGAGCGGTGCACCAGGCCGACGCGCTTGCCGCCGTCGACGCCCTCCACGAACCACATCTGCCACAGCGGGTGCGAGCGGTCGAGCACCTGGGCGATCAGCCGTTCGGCGAGCGCGAGCAGCTGGCGACGAGTGCCGGGCTCGGGGAGCGCGGTGAGGCGCACGTGCCGCGCGACGTCGAACTCGGGATCGTCGACCCAGATCGGCCGGCCCGCGCCCAACGGTGCTGGCACGACGGTGCGGCGGAACCGCGGCAACGTCGCGAGGCGCGCGCGCACGAGCGTGCGCACGTCGTCGAGGCGGAAGCGGCCGTCGGGGCCGTAGAAGGGATCGCCTTCCAACACGACCACGGCACCGACGTGCATGGGCGTGTCCGGTCGCTCGAGGTGCAGGAAGCTCTCGTCGAGCGCGGAGAGTCGGTCGTAGGTCGTCACGGCGTCGCGCCACGGTATCCGCGACCCGACGCGACCGGTACCGTGTCGCCGATGGCACGCACGGCCACCGCCGTCTGGCGGATCACCCCCGAGGTCGTCCGCGCCCTCGACGAGCACCTCGGGCTCCCCGTCGACAGCTACGTGAACGGCACGCAGACGTGGCTCGTCGAGCGCGACGAACCCGAGGTCACGCTCGAGTGGCGGCTCCATCCCGTCGCCGGGTACCGCCCCCCGGCCGGGCTCTCGCACTACGACCTGTGGGAGCAGGTGGTGATGCAGGTCGCCACGGGCGGCGCGCCCGACTCGCTGGTGCTCGGTGGCGAGCCCCGGACGCTGCTGTCGATCTGGGACGGCCTCGAGTGCTTCGTGCCCTTCGACGACGACCTCGAGCCGGCCCGGCTCGCGCAGGCCGTCACCGACGTGCTCCACCTCGTCCCCGACGCCGTCGGCCTCGTCGACCACGGTCGCATCGGTGCCGCCTGGGAGCAGGCGAACGGCACGGTGTCGATCGTCGAGATGCTGCTCGCCGAGCTGCACACCTGACAGGAGAACCCATGGACCGCGACGGGCTCGCGCGCGAGATCTTCGAGCGCACCCACCTCACCGGCACCTTCACGCTGCGTTCAGGCGTCGTGAGCAACGAGTACTTCGACAAGTACCTGTTCGAGTCCGACCCGGTGCTGCTGCGCACCATCGCCGAGGCCCTCGCGCCGCTCGTGCCGTCGGGCATCGACGCGCTCGCCGGGCTCGAGCTCGGCGGCGTGCCGATCGCGACGGTGTTGTCGCAGGTCACGGGCATCCCCGCGCTGTTCGTGCGGAAGGAAGCGAAGACGTACGGCACGTGCCGGCTCGCCGAGGGCGGCGACCTCGAGGGACGCCGTCTGCTCGTGGTCGAAGACGTCGTGACCTCCGGAGGCCAGGTCATCACGTCGTGCGGCGACCTGCGAACGCGCGGCGCGATCGTCGAGCAGGCGGTGTGCGTGATCGACCGCGAATCGGGCGGCCCCGAGGGGCTCGCCGCGATCGACGTGGAACTGCGCGCCCTCTACACCATGAGCGAGCTCACGCGGGCAGGAAGCTGACCGCTCGAGACCCGAAATTGCGTCGCTGGTCACCGCATATCGGCATCGAGCGACGCAATTTCGCTTCGGGTCAGGCGGCGAGGCGCTCGGCCATGGTGACGGCGAGACGCTCCGACAGGTTCGGCACGGTGGCGAGCAGGCCCGAGAACTCCTGACGGCTGGCCACGCGGGCGCGCACCGGTGTGGTGGTGACGAGCGTCGCGGTGCGCGGCTGGTCGCCGAGCAGGGCGATCTCGCCGAGGTGCGCGCCGGCGAAGCGGGTCGCGACGACCTCGCCGCGCTGGACGACGTCGACGCGGCCGTCCATCAGGATGATGAACTCGGCGCCCGGCTCGCCTTCTCGGGTGAGCACGCTCCCCGCCCGAAGGTCGATCGGCGTGGAGAGCTGCGCGACGGTGTTCAGCTCACGCGAGGACAGGCCCTCGAGCAACGGGATCCGTGAGAGCTCGATGTCGATGAGGGGTCGGCGGAACATGGTGATGCACCTTTCGTCCCCCCAGATGATGGCGTCGTCTCGTGATCGACAGCGTATGCGCTCATCTTGAGCGCGTGCGTGTCATTTCAACCAACACTGCGACACGTTCGCGCGAACTCGACCGGAATCAGCCCTCGCGCCACGGCGGGATGCGCGGCGGATCGAAGTCGCACTCACG
>DASUMF010000391.1:0-6640 GCA_036277835.1 Acidimicrobiia bacterium | reverse complement strand
TGCAAGGCGGCGAGCCGCTGCTCGGCACCTGGCAGAGCGTCGTGCTCGTCGACCTCAACCGCGACAACCCGCACCGCCACGTGCGCCTGAGCTTCGTCGCGGGGTGACCACGCCACGATGACCGAGCGCGTCCCGTACCTCACCAGCCGCCTGCAGGGCTTCAGCACGACGATCTTCGCCGAGATGTCGGCCCTCGCGGTGTCGACCGGCGCCGTCAACCTGGGTCAGGGGTTCCCCGACACCGACGGCCCGCCGGAGGTGCTCGACGCCGCGGTCGCGGCCATCCGCGCCGGTGACAACCAGTACCCGCCCGGCATCGGGGTGCCCGAGCTCCGTGCTGCGATCGCCGCGCACCAACGGCACTGGTACGACCTCGAGTACGACCCCGACACCGAGGTGCTCGTCACCACCGGCGCCACCGAAGCGATCGCGGCGTCGCTCCTCGCGCTCTGCGAGCCGGGCGACGAGGTCGTCACCTTCGAGCCCTACTACGACTCGTACGCGGCGTGCATCGCGATGGCCGGCGCGCAGCGTCGCGTCGTGCAACTCCGAACCCCCGACTATTCGTTCGATCCCGCTGCGCTCGCAGCCGCGATCACGCCGCGCACACGCCTGCTGCTCCTCAACTCGCCGCACAACCCGACGGGCAAGGTGTTCTCGCACGCGGAGCTCGACCTCATCGCGCGCTCCTGCGTGGAACACGACCTCGTCGCGGTGACCGACGAGGTGTACGAGCACCTCGTGTTCGAAGGGGAGCACCTGCCGCTCGCGTCGTTTCCCGGGATGCGCGACCGCACCGTCAGCATCTCGTCGGGAGGCAAGACGTTCTCGTGCACGGGGTGGAAGGTCGGGTGGGTGTGCGCTTCGCCACCGCTCGTCGACGCGGTGCGCACCGCGAAGCAGTTCCTCACGTATGTGAACTCGGCCCCGTACCAGCGCGGGATCGCCGTCGGCCTCGGGTTGTCCGACGACCGCATCAACGCGCTCGGCGTCGAGCTCCGCGAGAAGCGCGACCGGCTCTCCGATGCGCTGCACACTGCGGGCTTCGGCGTGTTGCCCTGCGCGGGCACGTACTTCGTGACCGCCGACATCCGGCCCCTCGGTGAGCAGGACGGATTCGCGTTCTGCCGCACGCTGCCCGAACGGTGTGGTGTGGTGGCGATCCCCAACGTCGTCTTCTACGACGACAAGGCCGCAGGCACGCCGCTCGTGCGGTTCGCGTGTTGCAAGCGGCTCGACGTGATCGAGGAAGCAGCCACGCGACTCAAGACCCTCGCAGCGCGATGAGGCGACTCCGATGAGGGTTGCCGCGATCCAGCACGACGTCGTGTGGGAGGACCCGCCCGCCACCTTCGAGCTGGTGGCCCCGCTGCTCGCGCAAGCGGCGGCAGAGGGCGCCCGACTCGCGGTGCTCACGGAGATGTACGCCACCGGCTTCTCGATGGACACCGATCGCATCGCCGAGTCTCCCGACGGCCCGAGCGTCGGGTTCCTCGCCGAGCAGGCGGCGCGCCACGACATGTGGGTGTGCGGCACCGTCCCCGAGCGCGGCGCGAGCGGCGAGCTGCCCGCGAACACGCTCGTGCTTGCCGCGCCGGGCGGCAAGGTGTTCCGGTACCGCAAGATCCACCCGTTCTCGTACTCGGGTGAGCACGAGCGCTATCGCGCCGGCGACGAGTTCGTCACCGTCGACGTCGAGGGCGTCCGCTGCTCGTTGTTCGTGTGCTACGACCTGCGGTTCGCCGACGAGTTCTGGGCCGTCGCGCCAGGTACCGACTGCTACGTCGTCCCCGCGAACTGGCCGGCGAAGCGTCGCGAGCACTGGCGCACGCTGCTCCGGGCGCGCGCGATCGAGAACCAGGCCTACGTCGTCGGCGCCAACCGCGTCGGCGAGGGAGGCGGGCTCGAGTACATGGGCGACAGCGCGATCATCGGCCCGTTCGGGGAGGAGCTCGTCGACGGCGGGGAGATCGGCGAGGCGGTGCTCGTCGCCGAGGTCGATCCCGCCCACGTCGCCGACGTCCGCGCCCGCTACCCCTTCCTCGCCGACCGCCGCTGACGTTCTTCTCGCTTTGGCGTCGCCAGCGCGTCATATCCACGCGTTCACGACGCCAAAGCGAGAAGTTGGGTAGCGTCGCGGGCCATGTGTGGATGCCTGGTGGCAATCGTGGCGATGATCTCGCCCCGCTTCGCGACGGTCCTCATCTGGATCTTCGACAGCTCGCGCACGAGCGCGGCGTTCGACTCGTTCTGGTGGGCACTCCTGGGGTGGCTCTTCCTCCCGTGGACGACGCTCGCGTGGATCGTGTGTTACGCGCCGGTGCGGGGCGTGACCGGCTTCGGGTGGTTCATCGTGGTCTTCGCGTTCTTCGTCGACCTCATGACCCACGCCGGCGCCGCGCAGGCGCGCCGTCAGCGCGCCGCCACCGCCTGAACCGACGCGGACGACGACGGGCATGACCGCTGCGAACGCCGACCACGTCCACATCGAAGCCAACGGCCCGTGGTTCCCGAACCTCGCCGAGGTGATGGACGAAGACCCGGGGCTGCTCGACGCGCTCGCCAACGAGGACCGTGCCGGCCGCGACCGCTGGAGCATGGCGCGCTTCACCACTGAAGACCTGCCGTTGTACGTCCTCGATCGCCAACTGTCGGCCTCGGAAACGCCGTTGCCGTTCCGCTCGGCCGCGTGGCTCATGCTCCTCGTCGGCTACTGGGGCGGGATCGCCACGCAGGAGGCGTTCGCCTCGTTCGGCACTGCTCGCGGCGCCGACGAGCTCGGCGTCACCGCACCGCGGACGCTCTCCGCCGATGACTTCGAACGCATTCACGACTGGCTCGCGCGTGCGCACGACGCGCTCGCCGGCACGATCGACGATCAGATCGCACTGCTCGACGAGCTCCTGCGGCTCGAGACGCAGATCGGTGTGGTGTTCGGCGCCGCGTACACCGTCGGGTTCTACGTGCCGACGCTGCAACCACCGCCGGTCGGCGCCAAGCCCGATCACCTCGCGGTCGACTCCGAGATGGTGGTGTGCTCGGCCGATCGGATCCTCGAGGTCGAGTACAAGGCCGACGTGCCGCGCTGGCTCACGGAGTGGCGCGCCCGCCAGGAGGGCGCGCACACGGCGATGCCCGATCGATGGGAGTCCGTGATCACCGGCGGCACGGAGCAGGCGGATCTCCGTGACCTCTGGGCGCGCGGGTTCGAGGTCGCCGCCTACAACTGGGGCGCCGACAGCCTGCAGGGGTGGACCGACGCCGCGTTCGTCCCGATGCTCGAGATGAACCTGAAGCTCACGTTCCAGGTCGAGGCCGTCGCGCACGCGGCCGTCGCTGCCCTCGTCACCCGAGAGCCGGAGGCGGTGCGCCGGGCGCTGCAGGCGTCGTTCCTCATGATCCCCTCGTGGTTGGGCACGGCGGTGGGCATCGGCGACACCAGCGGCACTCGTCCGCGCGGCAGGCCCGCGACCGCCTGAGGCGACGTCCTCAGGCGACCTCCTCAGGGGAAATTCCGCGCGCTGCATTGGACTTCCGGGCCCCGGATCGACTGCGATGGCCCCGTGGACCTCAACCTCTCCGACGATCAGCAGCTCCTCCGGGAGACCGCTGCCAAGTTCATCGCTGCCAGCTGCCCGCTCACCAAGGTGCGCGAGCTGGCGGAGACCGACACCGGGATCGACCCCGAGTACCTGCGCCAGACAGCCGAGCTCGGCTGGTACGCGGCGCTGGTGCCTGAGGAGCACGGTGGCGGGAGCATCTCGGGCGACGGCCTGAGCGACGCCGCGATCGTCGCCGAGGAGCGCGGTCGCATGCTCCAGCCCGGGCCGTTCGTGCCTGCCAACGTGGTCGGCCTCGCCCTCTCGGAGGCCGGCACGGCCGCGCAGCAGGTCGAAGTGTTGCCTGCGATCGTGGCCGGTGAGGCGATCGCGACCTGGGCCGTCGCGAGCGAGAACGGCAGCTACGACACGGGCGCCGCGCTCCGGTGTCGCGCCGACGGCACGGGATTCGTCGTCTCGGGGACGGCCGGGCTGGTGCAGGACGCCCACCAGGCCGACTGGTTCCTCGTCACGGCGGGCTCGGACGAAGGCCTCACGCAGTTCCTCCTCCCCGCCGCCACGTCGGGCATCCGCGTCGAGCCGCGCGTCGGCCTCGACCTCTCGCGTCGGTTCGCGCTCGTCCACTTCGACGACGTCGCGGCAACCGATGCCGACGTCGTGGGCGACGTCGGTGCCGCCGCGGCGCTGGTCGAGCGCCAACTCGACGTTGCGGTCGTGCTCAGCGTCGCGGAGACCGTCGGCGCGATGGACGAGAACTTCACCGTCGCGCTCGACTACGCGAAGGTGCGCACCGCGTTCGGCCGGCCGATCGGTTCGTTCCAGGCGGTGAAGCACCAGCTCGCGGACGTGAGCATGATGCTCGAGGCGAGCAAAGGCATGGCGACGGGCGCGGTGCGTTCGGTGTCCAGGTCGGCCGACGACGCGTCGGAGGTCGCGAGCATGACGAAGTCGTTCGTCGGCGACGCGGCAATCGACCTCACCCAGACCTGCTGGCAGGTGTTCGGCGGGATCGGTTACACGTGGGAGCACGACCACCACCTGTATCTGCGTCGCCTCACCGCCGACGCCTCGCTCTACGGCCAGCCCTCGTGGCACCGCGAGCGCATCTGCACCATCCACGGGCTCTGAGAGCGGAGACGACCGACATGAGCGACGCCACCACCACCACCACCGAGCTGCCGGACCTCGACGAGTACCGCGCGCAGGCGCGGGCATGGCTCGAGGCGAACCTGGAGCGGCGCGACCCCGACGCGCCGATGCGCCTGCGCGGCACCGAGCACCGCACCCACGAGACCATCAAGCCGGAGAAGGCGATCCAGCGCAAGCTCTACGACGGTGGGTACGCCGGCATCACCTGGCCGAAGGAGTACGGCGGCCAGGGCCTTCCCTCGGCGTACGAGCGCGTGTTCAACGAGGAGGCGCGCGGCTTCCGCACCCCCGATCTCGGCGTCGCCGGTGGCACCACGTTCGGCATCTGCGTGCCGACGATGCTCCAACACGCGTCGCCCGAGTACCTGCAGCACCACATCCCGAAGGTCCTCGCGGGTGAGGAGCTCTGGGTGCAGTTCTTCTCCGAGCCCGGCGCGGGCTCCGACCTCGCGGGCGTCACCACGAAGGCGGAGAAGGACGGCGACCGCTGGATCCTCAACGGCTCGAAGATCTGGTCGAGCGGCGCGTTCTACGCCGACTGGGGCATGTGCCTGGCCCGCACCAACTGGGACGTGCCCAAGCACCGCGGCCTCACCTGGTTCGCGGTGAAGATCGACCAGCCGGGTGTGGAAGTGCTGCCGGTGCGCGAGATCAACGGCGACGCGGAGTTCTGCCAGGAGTTCTTCGACAACGTCGAGCTCACCGACGACGACATGATCGGCGAGCTCAACCAGGGCTGGACCGTCGCCAACACGATGCTCGTGTTCGAGCGCGGCGCCGGACGCGGTGAGAGCGGCATCCCACGACCCACCGGGCCGCGCAAGCTCGCGCCCGACCTCGTCGCGCTCGCCCAGCAGGTTGGTCGGGAGAAGGACCCGTACGTGCGCCAGCTCATCGCCAAGGCGCACATCAACGACTACGCCACCGGCATGCTCGGTGCGCGCATCGGCGACCACATTCGTGCCGCGTCGGCCAACGCGGCGGGCATCGCGTCGTACGGCAAGCTCTTCAGCGGCACCTTCCAACCGGTGCGCGCGCGCATCGGCATGGAGATCGGCCAGGGCGCGGCGCTCACCTGGGAAGACGGCGATCTCGCCGGCATGGCCACGTCGCTCAACTACCTGAACGGACGCGTGATGTCGATCGCGGGCGGCACCAACGAGGTGCAGCGCAACGGCGTCGGCGAGCGCGTGCTCGGCCTGCCGCGCGAGCCCAGCTTCGACACCGACCGTCCGTTCCGCGACGTCGTGCGCGACGCCACCAACTGGACCGGCAAGACCAACTAGCGCGGGAGCCGGGCGGCGACCCGGCGGCCGGCGTGTCGCGCGCGTGACGACCAGAGCCACGCGGCACCTCGGGCCGGGCCGAACTCGTCGTTCATCCGCGCCTCCGAGAACGAGTTCGGGAGGCGTGTGAGGTACGCCCAGGTCTCGAGCGCTCGCGGCTCGGCGACCCCGACGTCCACCGCCACACGGTGCGCGACCGTGCGCGGGCCCCGCTCGGCGTCGACGGGCGCTCCGAACAGCTCGCGTGCCGCATCGAGATGGGCCGCGAGCACGTGGGACACGCCGTGGACGGCGAACCGTCGCCGCACGGTCGCCTGGTCGACGTCGTTCGCGGCGCGCAGCACCAGCGCCGTCTCGAACAGGGCGCGCACCGGTAGGTGGAGGAGTCGGTAGCTCTCGTCCTGGAGCTGGGCATGGGCGACGAGGTGGACGAAGGTGTCGGTATCGGACGCGAGCAGGAACGCCCCGCGGCCGGTGTCTCGTTCGCGTGCACGCGCGAACATCGCGTCGGCCGGCGCGAGGCCCGACCACCGCGACACCAACACCTCGGTGTGCAGCTCGAGCGCGACGTCGTCGCGCGCCAGCATCGCAAGGTGGTGGTCGGCATGCTCGCCGATCGGTTCGGGGTGCTCCAAGAACGAGCCG
>DASUMF010000390.1:0-10178 GCA_036277835.1 Acidimicrobiia bacterium | reverse complement strand
GAACCCTCGAGGTGTGGCTCACGTCGAGACAGCAGCGGATCCATCCGCCCGACGCCGAGCTTGTGGGTCGGGTCGAACGCGTCGCGGATGCGCGCCATCAGCGCCTGGTTCGGCGTGGTGACCCCGAAGCCGTCGAGCTCGGGAGCGCCGGCCTCGCGCAGCATCCAGCCGCCGGCCGCTTCGGCGGCCACCCGGGCCGCGGCGAGATCGGCGGGCTCGTCGGCCGCGACGTGCACCGTGCCCACGCCCACCTCCGCGAGCCACCGCACGTTGCACGCGTCGAGCGCCGCGCCGAGGGTCGACAGGAGACCGGGTCGGATCGACACCCGTCCGCGGTGTGGCCCCTCGGGAAACGCGGGCGGCGTCGCGCTGGGTTCGCCTGCGATCGACGTGCGCTCGGCGGCGATGTCGCGCGTCACGCCCTCGAAGAGCACGTGGGTGCTGGTGCCGTCCCACGCGATGCACGACGGGCGGAAGGCGGCGCGACGCACGGCGAACGGATCGAGCGCCGTGGTGCTCCACTGCGCCTCGGGAGGGAGGGGTTGGCAGCGCAGCGTGACCTGCACGAGCACGCCGAGCGTGCCGAGCGAGCCGACGAGCAACCGGGGGATGTCGAAACCGGTGACGTTCTTGACCGTGGGGCCGCCCCCCTTCACGACCCGGCCGTCGGCGGTCACGAAGCGGACCTCGAGCACTCGATCTCGCAGCGGGCCGTACCGGAGGCGGCGGTGGCCAGAGAGCCCGCACGCGAGCACACCGCCGACGGTTGCTTCGGTGTGGCGGGGATCGAGCGGGCACTCCTGGCCGTGTTCGCGGAGCGCGGCCGCGAGCACCCCCACCGGTGTGCCGGCGCCGACGGTGACAGTGAGATCGCGAGGGTCGTGGTGCACGATCCCCGACGGGGCCTCGACGAGGGCGGCGTCGGCGCGCGCCAGACCGCCGACCTCCCACTGCGTGCGCGCACCGACCGCGAGCACCGACGACGCCGCGCCCACGGTTGCCGCGAGCGCGTCCACGCCCAGGAGCGGGCTCACCGTGGTCACACCCATGCTCCGTCGGGGATGCGCTGCAGCTCGCCGCAGCGGCTCCCTGCGGGCAGGACCTTCGTGGGGTTGGCGCGACCCGACGGATCGAACGCGTCACGCAGGCGCGCCTGCGCGTCGAGATCGTCGGCGTTGAACACCAGCGGCATCGCCTCGCGCTTCTCCAGCCCGATGCCGTGCTCGCCGGAGAGCACGCCGCCCGCCGCGACGCACGCGGCGAGGATCTCGTCGCCCGCGCGCTCGACCCGCTCCCACACGCCGGGCTCCCGGGCGTCGAAGACGATCAACGGGTGCAGGTTGCCGTCGCCGGCGTGGAACACGTTCATGATCGTGAGGTCCTGCTCCGCGGCGATCGCGTACACCTGGCGGAGCACCTCCACGAGGCGCGTGCGGGGCACGACCGCGTCGTGGAGGTAGTAGTCGGGCGCGATCCGGGCGACCGCGCCGAACGCCGACTTCCGTCCCTTCCAGAGCAGCGCGCGCTCGGCATCGTCGGCCGCGACGCGTACCGAGCGGGCGCCCTCGCGCCGACCGACGGCGTCGATCACCGCGAGCTGCGCGTCGACACCGTCGGCGAGACCGTCGACCTCGACGAGCAGCACCGCGGCCGCATCGCGCGGGAAGCCCGCCCCGACGAAGTCCTCGACGGCACGCGTGATCTCGGCGTCCATCATCTCCAAGGCGGCGGGCACCACTCCGGCGGCGATGATCCCGCTCACCGTCGCCCCCGCGGCGTCGATGTCGTCGAAGTCGAGCAGCAGCGTGCGCACCGTGGGCGGATCCGGGGTGAGGCGCACCGCGATCCGCGTCGCGATGCCCATCGTGCCCTCGCTGCCGACGAAGCAGCCCCGCAGGTCGTAGCCGGGCTGGTCGGGATCGAGGCCCCCGAGCATCGCGGTCGATCCGTCGGCCAGCACCACGTCGATCGCGAGGACGTGGCTCGACGTGACGCCCGCCGCGAGGCAGTGGGGCCCGCCCGCGTTCGTGGCCACGTTGCCGCCGATCGAGCAGGCCTGCTGCGACGACGGATCGGGCGCGTAGTGCAGTCCCAGGTGGCTCACGGCGCGGGTCAGATCGAGGTTGAGCACGCCGGGCTCGACCCACGCCACCCGTGCGTCGGCGTCGACCTCGAGCACCTGGTCGAGCTGGGTGGTGACTATGACGAGGGGATCGCCGATCGGCGTGGCGCCCCCCGCGAGGCCGGTGCCGCTGCCACGGGCCACGAACGGGCGGTCGTGGCGCGCCGCGACGCGCACCGCGGCGGCAACCTCGTCGGCGGTCTGCGGGAAGCACACCGCCGCGGCACGGCCCCGCGCGACGCCCGCGTCGCGCGAGTACAGCGCGAGCTCGAGCGGCTCGGCACGAGCGCGGTCGGTGCCGAGGACGCGCTCCAGTTCGGCGAGCAACGGGTCGACCGACATGAGCGCGAAGCCTACGGCTCGATCCTCAGCGGAGCGCGTCCGATGCCACGACGATCGATCGCGGACGCGGACCATTGCACCGCGTCGAGCCGGCGCGCGGTACAAAGTACGAGCAGCACGAGTCTCACGGAGGACTTGCATGGCACGGGCCGTTCGCGAATGGGTCACCTTCCCCGACCCCAAGGACAAGGGACGTCGTTGGCAGGTCGATGTCACCTTCCTTCTGTCGAACTGGCAGTGCATCTTCGGCAACGGCTGCCAGGGGGTGCTCACGGAGAAGGCACCGGAGCTCGTCCTCGGCTGCTGCTCCTATGGCGCGCACTTCAGTGACGTCGCCGACCGCGACCAGGTGGTGCGCGCGGCGCGCGAGCTCTCGGCCGACGAGTGGCAGTTCGCGAAGATCGGGCGCAAGAAGGGGATCTACGCGAAGGCGGGCAAGGACGACGACGGCGTGATGGAGTGGCGCACGCGTCTGGTCGACGACGCGTGCATCTTCTTGAACCGCGACGGGTTCGCCGCCGGGCCCGGCTGCGCGCTCCACCTGCATGCGATGCGCACCGGCCAGCACCACGCCGACCTGAAGCCGGAGGTGTGCTGGCAGTTGCCGCTGCGGCGCCTCGACGAGGAGCAGGACGACGGCACGGTCGTCACGACGCTCACCGAGTTCGGCCGATCGGGCTGGGGCGAGGGGGGCGAGGACTTCGCGTGGTGGTGCACCGAGGCGCCCGAGGCGTTCAGCGCCATGGAGCCGGTCTATGTGTCGATGCGCGCCGAGCTGCGCAAGATGCTGGGCAAGCGCCTGTACCGATCGGTCGTCGACTACCTCGACGAGCGTGCCGGCTCCGGTGCGCGGGAACCGGTGACCCATCCCGCCGCCGTGCCGGTGACCATCACGACCAAACGGGGCGCGAAGCACAAGGCCAAGCGCTGACCGGCGGATCGGTCAGAGGTAGAGGCCGGTCTGACCGTCTTCGCGTGATGACGCCACCGCGTGCACGTCGCGCTCGCGGAGGATGAGGTAGTCCTCGCCGCGGATCTCCACCTCGAAGCCGACGTCGGGGGCGAAGAGCACGTGGTCGCCCTCCTCGACGTTGCGGACCGTCGGGCCGACCGCGACCACCTCGGCCCACACCAGGCGCCGTTCGACGTTCGCGGTGGCGGGGATCAGGATGCCGCCGCGACTCTTGCGGTCGCCGCTGTCCTGGTCGGGCAGGAGCAACAGGCGGTCAGCCGTCATGCGGATCGACTGCTTCACGTCGGACGTCGGCACCACCGTTCGCAGGCTAGCCGTGAGGGTCCCGCCACCCGTCCGCCGAGCGGCGACGCGGCGAGCGCTCCGGCGGGCTGCTTCGTGGGGCTTCGGGGGTCACGGCTAGATTCGCCCCGTGGCGCGAATGGTCCCCTCAGTGCCGGTCGCCGCGGCCTGGCACCAACGTGTGGGCGCCACGATCTGGTCGTACGTGCAGCTCACGAAGCCGCGTGTGATCGAGCTGCTCCTCGTCACCACGTTGCCCGCCATGATCCTCGCCGAGGGGAAGTTCCCGCCGGTCGCCCTCGTGGTCCAGGTGCTGGTTGGAGGCGCGCTCGCGGCCGGCGGTGCCAACACCATCAACTGCTGGATCGAGCGCGACCGCGACCAGGTGATGCGCCGCACCGCCCACCGTCCGCTCGCGATGGGCACGATCGCCCCGCAGCGCGCCCTCGTGTTCGGGTTGGTGCTCGAAGCGCTGGCCTTCGCGCTGCTGTGGTCGACGGTGAACCTGCTGTCGGCGGTGCTCGCGGTCGGGGCGATGTTGTTCTACGTGTTCGTGTACACGATCTGGCTCAAGCCCCGCAGCCCGCAGAACATCGTGATCGGCGGCGCGGCCGGCGCGGTCCCGGTGCTCGTCGGCTGGGCGGCCGTCACGGGTGAGCTCGCCGCACCGGCCTGGGTGCTCTTCGCGATCGTCTTCTTCTGGACGCCGCCGCACTTCTGGGCGCTCGCGCTGCGGTACCGCGACGACTACGCGGCCGCCGGGATCCCGATGCTTCCGGTGGTGAAGGGCGAGCGCGTCGCGGTGCACAACATCGCGGTGTACAGCGTGATCGTGTTCGCGACCACCCTCGTGCTGCCCTTCGTGAGCGACGTCGGTGTGATCTACACGGTCGCCGCCGTCGTGCTCGGCGTCGCGTTCGTCGTCCAAGCGCTGAGGTTGGTGCGCAGCATCGACCCCGACAAGGCGATCCGCTTCTTCATGTTCTCGAACACCTACCTCGCAGCCCTGTTCGCAGCCGTTGCCGTCGACACCCTCGTCCGCGCCATCTGACGCCGCGGACGCGTCCGGCACCGCTGCCGCTCCCCCGCCGGCCTCGTCGCCCCCTTCGCGCCGCGCCCGAATCGTCCTCGGCGTCGTCGTGCTCGTGGTGGTGCTGGCCGTCGCCGGCGTCACGTGGTGGTCGGTGCGCGACGACGGCGACACCGGTACCGCGTCGCCCGCGGCGCCCGGCTCACAGATCGGCTCACTCGCGGAACCTGGTGTCGCCCAGGTCGGCGAGCCGGCGCCCGACTTCGCCCTCACCACGCTCGACGGGGGCACCGTGCGGCTGTCGGACCTCCGGGGGACACCGGTCGTGCTGAACTTCTGGGCGTCGTGGTGCGTCCCGTGTCGCGAGGAGTTCCCAGTGCTCGCCGCTGCCGATCACGATGCCCACGGTGACTATGCGGTCGTCGGCGTCAACACCCGCGACAACCTCCGCAGCGACGCCAAGAGCTTCGCCAGAGAAGAGCACGCGACGTGGCAGAACGGCTACGACGCCGACGAGTCGGTCCGGAAGGCGTACGGCGTCGTCGGGTTGCCCCAGACGTTCTTCATCCGCGCCGACGGCACCATCGCGGCGCGGGTGCTGTCGACGCTCGATGACCAGCTCGTGCGCGACGGTCTGGCCAAGATCACCTGAGCCGGCCGGTCGGCGCCGGGACGATCATTCGTCCCAGCGGAACCAGCGGGCGGCCGCCAACGGGGCCGCGATCGCCCACACGATCAGGACGACCAGCGCACCGCCGTCGAACGACACGTGCGCGTCGAGCACGCCCCGCAGCGTCTCCGAGAGCGCCGCGGCGGGCAGGAGCCGTGCGAAGTCCTCGAGCGCATCGGGCAGCCGCGCCAGCGGGTACGCCATGCCGCCGAGGAAGAGCAGCACGAGGAACAGGCCGTTCGCGACGGCGAGGTTCGCCTCCGCCCGCAGCGTGCCCGCGAGCAGCATGCCGATCCCGGCGAACGCGATCGTGCCGAGCAGGATGAGCCCGAGTGCAGCGACGAGCCCGCCCGACGGCGACCAGCCGAGCAGGATCCCGGTGCCGACGATCACGATGCTCTGGAAGAGCTCGAGCACGAGCACGTTCGCGGTCTTCGACGTGAGCAGCCCCGCGCGCGACAGCGGGGTGGAGCCGAGCCGCTTCAACACGCCGTACCGGCGCTCGTACCCGGTGGCGATCCCGAGGCTCACCATGGCGCTCGACATCACCGCGAGGGCGAGCACCCCGGGGACGAGGAAGTCGATCGGGTGCGCGAGCGTGCTGTTGACCGAGTCGACCTTGGTGAAGAACACGAGGATCCCGAGTGGGATCGCGAGGGTCACGAGCAGGCTCTCGGGCCGCCGCACGGTGAGCAGCATCTCCACGCGCGTCTGCGCGACGAGCGCGCGCGGCTTCACGCCCGTCTTCATGTGCGGCCCTCGCCGGTCAGGCGCAAGAAGACGTCTTCGAGCGACTGCGTGCCCGCGCGCAGCTCGCGCAGGAGCACGTCGTGGTCGCGCATCCAGTCGGCGAGCAGGGCGACCATCCCTGGCGACGCGGCGGCGCTGATCACGTACTCCCCCGCACGGATCTCGCGCACCGAGGTCGCCGGGAGCCCGAGCCGGCCGGCGAGCTCGACCACATCGAGCCCGGCGGCGGCCGAGAAGTACGTGTCGTCGGTGATGGCGCGGTCCATCAGCTCGACCGGCGTGCCGCACGCCACCAACCGGCCGTGGTCGACGATCCCGACGCGGTCGCAGAGGTGCTCGGCCTCGTCCATCGCGTGCGTGGTGAGCAGCACGGTCACGCCCTGCGCGCGCATCTCGCGCACGAGGGCCCAGGTGGTCGCCCGGGCGTGCGGATCCATCCCGGCGGTCGGCTCGTCGAGGAAGAGCAGCGACGGGCGTCCGACGAGCGCGAGTGCGAGCGACAGCCGCTGCTGCTGGCCGCCCGACATGCGACGCACCAGCGTGCCGCGCGAGCTCTCGAGGCCCACCAGCGTCAGGAGCCGCTCGGGATCGTCGGGGTCGTCGTAGTACGACGCGAACAGCTGCAGCGCCTCGAGGGGGCGGATCCCGGGGTAGAGCCCGCCTTCTTGCAACATCACACCGATGCGGGACCGCAGCGCGGGCCCGTCGCGCCACGGGTCGAGGCCGAGCACGCGCACCTCGCCGGCATCCGCGCGGCGGTAGCCCTCGAGGATCTCGACCGTGGTGGTCTTCCCGGCGCCGTTGGGGCCGAGCAGCCCGAACACCTCACCCTCGGCGATCGTCAGCGACAAGCCGTCGACGGCGCGGGTCGCGCCGTAGCGCTTCTCGAGCGCGTCGACTGTGATCGCGGGCGCCGAGTTCACCGGCCGCGGAGCCTACTCATCGACATCCGTCCCACGGCATCGAACCGGCGTCACTTCACCAGCACATGGCCGGTCGAGTGACGCCAGTTCGCGGGTGGGGGGCACCGGCATGGGTCAGCGGTCGCGCCAGGCGACGAAGCGGGCGAGGTCGCTGAGCGCGGCCCGCGCCGGTTCGGTGATCGCCATCGTGGCGAGCACGGTCAGGGCGGCGTCGACCCGGGTCGCGATCGCGTCCTCCACCTCCGCCACCGCGCCGGTCGCCACCAGCGCCGCCTGCACCGCCGCGACCCCGTCGGCGTCGAGGCCGGGGTCGCCCACACGCGCCAGGGCATCCCCGTGCTCGGGCCCTGCCAACGCGACGGCTGCGGCGACGAGCGGTGTGAGCTTGCCCTCCCGCAGGTCGTCGCCCACCGGCTTGCCCGTGACCTCGGGGTCGCCGAACACCCCGAGGAGGTCGTCGCGCATCTGGAACGCCTCCCCGAGCGGCACGCCGAACGCGCTGAACGGCTCGGCGAGCGCTTCGAAGCGCCCGGCCAGGGCCGCGCCGATGTGCAACGGCCGTTCGACCGTGTACTTCCCCGACTTGTAGCGCTCGATCAGCTCGGCCTGCGAACGGTCGCGGGCGCCGTGGGCACTGCCGACGAGGTCGAGGTACTGGCCGACGCAGAGCTCGATGCGCAACTCGTCGTAGAGCGGGAGCACGGCGTCGGGCGCCGCCGCCATCAAGCGGTCGGCGTACACGAAGGCGAAGTCGCCCACGAGGATCGCCGCACCCTCGCCGAAGCGCCGGGCTTCTCCCCTGCCTGCGCGCACGCGGTGATCGGCGGCGAACGCCTCGTGCACCGTGGGGTCCCCACGCCGCACCGCCGAACCGTCCATCACGTCGTCGTGCACCAGGGCGAACGCGTGGAGCAGCTCGATGGCGGCGCCGACGTCGGTGATGACCGGGTCGTCGGGATCACCCCCCGCGCCGACCCAGGCCCAGAAGCAGAACGCAGGGCGCAGCCGCTTGCCGCCGTGCGCCACCAGCGCGCGCAACGCACCCAGCGGCGCTGCGAGCTCGGGCGCCACCGCAGCCCATCGCTCGACCTCCGCCGTGAGGAGCACGTCGATGCGTTGCTCGACCCGCGCCCCGATCTCGGCCAGCCCGGTGGGAAGCGCGACCACGGGGCGCGAGAGGCTGACCTCCACGCGGGCGATGCTAGGGCCGCCCTCTCCCGCAGCCCCGAGCGGGCGGACCGGTAGCGTGCAGTGCGTGCTGCCCTTCGAACGCCTGCGCTACATCGCCCGCAGCGCCGACGACGACCGCACGCTCGTCGCCGAGGCGGCCGACTGCCTCGCGGCGTTCGACGACGACCCAGCGAGCATCGTGGTCGCCTGTCGTCGACTCATCGACCACCACACGTCGTCGCCGCTGCTCTGGTGGCTGTGCGCGCGGGTGCTGGCCGCGCCCGATCCGTCGGATGCGGCGTGGGAGGCCGAAGCGCTGGTGCGCGACGACCGCACGCCGGGTCGCCTTGCCGGGGTGCTCCCGTTCCCGCACGATCGTCCGGTCGCGGTGCTCGGGTGGCCCGAGCTCGCGGGCGAGGCGCTCGCCTCGCGGCCCGACCTCGACGTGCTGGCGGTGCGCGGCACCGGCGACGACCACTGGCACCGACGCCTCGCACGCAGCGACGCCAGCGCCCGCCCCGTGGAAGTCGCCGAAGCCGCCGCCTTCGAGCCGTCGCACGTGCTGGTCGAGGTCGCCGGCGGGAGCCCCACCCGTGCGCTCGTGCCCGACGGCACGCTGCGGGTGCTCGACGACCTCACGCGCGCGACGACGATCGTGTGGCTCGTCGCGGGCGTCGGACGCATCCTGCCGGCCCGGTTGTTCGACGCCATGGCCGCGCGTCTCGGCGCACCCGAGGATCACGGCTTCGAGCTCGTCGACGTGCAGATCGCGGATCGGATCGCGGGCCCCACCGGTCTGGAGCGCCCGGAGAACCTCGTGCGCCGGGTCGACGCGCCCGTCGCACCAGAGCTCCTGCGACCGGTCTGAGCCCTTCGCCTGGCGCTCGCGCTACGGACCGAGCTCGGGATGTGTTCCCGGCCTGCTGTCGCGGCGATGCGCGTGCGAGTCGACATCGAGCACGTCGCCCCGAGCGGTCGGGGTACCGCTCGAGTGGACGGCCGCAACCACCCGGTACCGACGAGCGAGCATCTCGCGCACGAGCGCGCGCACGGGTGGGACGAGCAGCAGCACGGCGAGCAGATCGGTGACGAACCCCGGCACGAGGAAGAGCACGCCCGCGGCGAGGAGCAGCGCGCCGTCGACGACCGCGGGTCCGGGGACGCGGCCGATCGCGAGCTCGGCGCGGATGCGTCGCCACTGCCCCGTCCCCTGTTGCTTCACCATCCAGGCACCGAAGAACGACACCGCGAGCACCAGCGCGATCGTCTCCCAACCGCCGATCCAGTGACTCACCTGGATCATCACGGCGATCTCGAGGATCGGGAGGAGCAGCAGCGCCACCACGATGAACAGCACGGTGTCGATGGTACCCAGGGCCCCCGTTCGGGACCCTTCGCGCTCAGGCCTCGAGCGCGAGCGACGGCGGGGCGGACGGGTCGGGCGCGAGGTCGAGGCGCTGGTCGCGCCGGACCGCGTCGATCTTGTCGAGCTCGCGCTCCAGCTGACGGCGGCGCGCGCCTTCCAGCTCGTCGAACGCGCTGCCGGCCGTCTTGAGGCTGCGACCGACCTTGTCCATCTGCTCGACGAACTTGTCCCACTGCTTCTGGAAGCCGTGCAGCACGCCGAGGATCTCCTGCGAGGTCTGCGAGACGCGGAAGTTGTCGACTGCCTGGCGGATCACGGCCAGCACCGCGAACAGGGTGAGCGGCGAGCAGAACACGACCTTCGCCTGCAACGCGTCGTCGAGCACGCTGCGGTCCTGCTCCTGGATGAACGCGTAGACCTGCTCGTTCGGGATGAACAACAGGACGCAGTCGACGGTGTTGGCCGACGGGTCGACGTACTCGCGTGTGGTGACCTCGCGCAGCCGGAGCCGGACGTCTTTCAGGAACGCGCGCCGGTACTGCTCCCGTTC
>DASUMF010000389.1:0-2151 GCA_036277835.1 Acidimicrobiia bacterium | reverse complement strand
CTCGCGAGCGCACCGGCGATCGGCGTCATCGCAGGCAACAGCGCCGCCGCGGCTGCGACCGCGGAGATCGCCTCCGTCGCGATCCATCCCGCGATCGGCGTCGCGCGCGTCGGCAACAGCGCGGACTCCTTCTACTTCGGGCCCGAGGTGCCGGGGACCCTGGCGCATCCGCCCGACGGCTTCAAGGACGCGAGCGGTGCGATTGCCCGTCAGGCGGTGCGGTTCCGACTGTACGGGTACGACCGCCACGGCCGCATCGTGCGCGAGCTCACCGAGAAGGACGCGCGCATCACGTGGACGGTGAGCGTCGCCAACACGAAGGCGCACTGGTACGACTACAACGTCGCGATGGACATCCCGACCGCGCGGCCGGTCGGGCGTCGCAACGAAGCGATCACGGGTGACGCACGCGTCGCACTGGCCGTCGCACCCGGCCCGCGCACCATCGGCGGCAGGTCACGCGCGTCGGTGGCGCTCGACGGCGGCACCTTCCTCGGCGCCGCAGTGAGCCTCGGTGAGCTGATGGTCGACGGCCGGGGTCGCCTCGTCGTCCTCCCCGGCTCGGGCGCGGGCTACTCGCCCACGTCGGCCCCGCTCACCACCTTCTCCGACAACAACGGGTGGGCCGACGACATCTGCGACGGGCCCGTGCTCGCGACCGTCGACGTCGGTGGTCGGACGCTGCAGGCGTCGCCGGCGTGGGTCGTCGTGACGCCGCCGAACTACGGCCCCGCGCTGGCGAGCGGGTTGGTCAGCGCATACGACTCGGCGCGCACCGCGTGGGACACCCCCGACGACTCCGGCACGGTCCGCTTCGCCACCGACATCCTGCCGGTGCTCACGCGGCTCGTCGACATGCAATGGGTGAACAGCGGGTTCCTCGACTCGAACGGGTGGCACACCGACGGCGACTACCTCGACCCGAAGACGCTCGAAAAGCTCGCGAGCCGGTCGCGGCGCTCGGCCGCGGCGCGCCGCGCGGTGTTCGACCAGCTCCGCGATCCGTCGTACGCGACGCCCCAGCCCGATGCCGTGCCGCAGATCTACGGCGACGGGGTCGAGCTCCCCGCGGAGAGCGCGTACCAGTGGCTCGCGGTCACGCCGATCCAGTACCGCGCGTTCCAACGGTGGGCGGACGGCGACTTCGTCGACGATCGCGGATCGGTGCCGACCACCGACGACCTCGACGACCTCCCGCTGCGCCGTCGGCCCGCGGCACTCGACCGCGCCAACCTCGACCAGTGCCTCGGCGGCGCGTACCACCCGGGGATCGAGATGCCGTGGTCGCTGCGCGTGCCGTCGATGTGGGCGTCGGCCGGGCGACTCGAGGTGCGCGCCACCACCGTCGAGCTCGTCGACTACGGCGACCTGCTGACTCCCGAAGCGACCCTCGCCGCCGACGGCCCGCTCGCGGGCAGCGGCCCCGGCGACCTCACCCGATGGCTCGGCACGCCCTGGCACGCCGATGCCGCGAGCTGCCGGTCGGGTTACGACCCCGCGGTGTCGCCGGTGTTGCCGACGTTCTGGCCCGCCCGCATCCCGAACCACGTGTTGCGCGAGTCGGACTACCGCGTCGTCGTCGACCGCGACCGTCCGTTGGCCGAGCGCAGGGCCGCGTTCCGCGCCCGGTACGACTGGGAGCGCTTCGTCTCGGCGCCGAACCGGCAAGGCACCTTGAACAACATGATGGCGGGGTGGTGGAAGCTCGGGATGGTCCAGGCGCGCCGCGGCCCGGGCGACGCGCACTTCCCCCGGGTCCTCAAGGTGGAGTCCGACGTCGGGTTCGACACCGAGCCGGCCGTCGCGTACGGACCCGACTACCGGCCCGAGCACCCCTCCGAGTTCGAGGGAACCGCACGCCAGTGACCGGCGACGCGCCGATGACCGACGGGCCAGCGACGACGAGCACGCACGACGTCGTCGTGGTCGGTGCGGGCCCGGCGGGCACCGCGGCCGCGATCACGATGCATCGCGCCGGTCTCGACGTCGCGATCGTCGCCGGCAGTCGCGGTGCGCACGGCCAACGCTCCCACCTCGGTCAGACGGCGCCGCCCGGCACCGATCGCGTCGTGCTCGACACCTTCGGCGCCGACGACGCGTTCGACGCGGGCGCGCACCTCCGCTCGCTCGGCAACCGTTCGGCCTGGGGTG
>DASUMF010000388.1:0-2918 GCA_036277835.1 Acidimicrobiia bacterium | reverse complement strand
GCCCACCCGGTGATCCCCTGGGGCGTCGTGAGACGCCGCCGGTCGCGCTCGGAGTACAGCGCGACCTCGTAGGGAAGCGGCGGGCGAGGTCCGACCAGGCTCATGTCACCGCGCACGACGTTCCAGAGCTGCGGGATCTCGTCGAGGCTCAACCTGCGCAACACCCGGCCGACACGCGTCACCCGCGGGTCGTGCGCGGGCCGGAACGACTCGTTGGCCGAGCGTCCGGGCCGCAGCGCCTCGAGTCGGTCGCGATCGTCACGGATGTACGCCGTGATGTACTCCTGGTGGAGCGCGCTGTCGGCGCCGTGCTCCATCGTGCGGAACTTCCAGATCAAGAACGTGCCGGTGTCTTGCTGCTCGCCGCCACGGACGCGTCGCCCTCGCACGCGCGCTTGCCGGAAGATCACCGGACCACGTGAATCGATCGCGATCGCTATTGCGATCACGATCAGCACCGGCGAGAGCACCACGAGGCACACGATCGCCACGGCGACGTCGATCACCCGCTTGGTCGCGAAGTACGCGGTCCTGCTCGTCGACGACCGCTGCTTCGTCGTCTGCAATTGCGAGACGGTCCCGGTCGACAATGCGGCTCCCGCGTTCGGCGCCGCACCCGTCGTGGTCGTCGGCGCGCTGATGGCGGCGACACTAAGACGCGCTCCCGCGCACCGGATCGGACGGATGTCGTAGCGCGGCTACGCCGCACGACCGACTCCCACTGCTCACAGGACGTCGCCCGTCCGAGCGATCGTCGACACGTCATGCGCGCGCACGACGGAAACTACGTCGAGCTACGCAATCGCTCGATCGCCGACCCGCATACATTCGGTGCACGGTGCTCGAGGCTCCACCTGAGTGGGTCCGACGCCGAGTCCGATGCGGGTCGGGATCGCCCGACGCGCTCGCGCCGAGCGGGGGCTCCGTGGTGACCAGCGCATGAAGACGGCAACCCGACTCAGGAAGCGCATCAACAAGGCCATGGCGCGCGATCGACGGCGCCAGCGCGACCAGCCCGACGAGCTGGTGCTCAACGCCTTTGCGTTCGTGATGGACGTGAACAGCGCGTTGCTGAAGACGGTCTCGGAGCTGAGCCTCGAGTTCGAGCAGATCAAGAAGGATCGCTGATCGGGCGTCAGAACCCCGCGTCCGCGAAGGGGTCGACCTGGGGCTCCGGCTCGTCGACCGCGAGCGCCTCCACTCCGAGCTCGGCGGCGAGGCCCTCGTAGCCGGTCGACTCGAGCTTCTGCGCGAGCTCCGGCCCGCCACTCGCGACGACCCGCCCGGCCATGAGCACGTGGACGCGGTCGGCGCGCAGCTCGTCGAGCAGGCGCGCGTAGTGCGTGATCGCGAGCACGCCGAGCGCTGCCTCACTCGTCATCGCCTCGATGCGGCGGGCGACGTCGCGCAGGGCGTCGACGTCGAGGCCGCTGTCGATCTCGTCGAGGATCGCGAATGCGGGTTGGAGCACCGCGAGTTGCAAGGTCTCCGCGCGCTTCTGCTCGCCGCCGGAGAACTCGACGTTGAGACCGCGATCGAGGAACTGTCGAGCGACGCCGAGTCGCACGGCCTCGCTCGCGACGAGAGCGGCGACGTCGGCCGCGTCACGACCCTGCTCGCGCCGCGCCGTCGTGAGCAGATCGGCGATCCGTACCCCGGGCAGCTCGACCGGGTACTGCAGCGCGAGAAACAGCCCCCGCGCCGCGCGCTCGTGCGTGGGGAGCCCGAGCAGCTCCTCCCCGTCGATGGTGACGGAGCCGCCGGTGACCTCGTAGTCGCCGCGGCCCATGAGCACGTGCGAGAGGGTCGACTTCCCCGAGCCGTTCGGGCCCATGAGCGCGTGCACCTCGCCCGAGCTCACCTCGAGGTCGACACCGCGCAGGATCTCGCGCCCCTCCACCGAGGCGCGCAACCCCTCGACCCGCAAGACACTCATCGCGTCCCTCCATCCCGAAATTGCGTCGGCGAATGCCGGTATGCGGTCACCAACGACGCAATTTCGTGCGGGCGGCGAGTCATGGGACGGTCACGATCACGTCGTCGCCGTCGATGCGCACCGGGTAGACGGGCACGGGCTTGGTGGCGGGGAGGCTCTGCGGCTCACCGGTGAGCAGCGAGAAGGTGGAGCCGTGCTTCCAGCACTCGATCTCGCGCTCCTCGGGCCAGAGGTCGCCGTCGCTCAAGAGGAAGTCTTCGTGCGAGCAGATGTCGTTGATCGCGTACCACTCGTCGTCGAGGTGCACGACGCACACCGGGACGCCGTCCACGTCGAAGCGCGCGTGGGCGCGCGCGGCGATGTCGGACACCGAGCACACGCGGACGTCAGCCACCGCTCAGGTCCGCCCGGGCGATCACGTCGCGGTGCTCGATCTTCTCGATCACCGAGCGTCGCAGCGGCGCCACCAACGAGGGCAGCGGCAGCCGTTCGAACACGTCGTCGAAGAACCCGAGCACGATGAGTCGTTCCGCCTCCGCAGGCGACACGCCGCGTGTGGCGAGGTAGTAGAGCTGGTCGTCGTCGATCGGCCCGACGGTGCTGGCGTGCGAACACCGCACGTCGTCGGCCTCGATCTCGAGGTTGGGCACCGACCTCGCCTCCGCGCCCTCGCTGAGCACGAGGTTGCGGTTGGTCTGGAACGCCTCCGTCTTCTGCGCTTCCTTGCGAACCCGGATCAGGCCCGAGTACACGGACTGCGCGGCGTCCTCCACCGCGCCCTTGAACAGCAGGTCGCTGCGCGTGTGCGGCGCCGCGTGGTCCTGGAGGGTGCGGAAGTCGAGCATCTGGTGACCGTCGCCGAAGTAGACGGCGGTGAGGTCGCTCTCGGCCCCTTCGCCGGCCAGCAGCGACTCGGATCGCAGGCGCGCGTACTGACCGCCCAGCGCGACGACGGACGACCGCAGCGAGGCGTCGCGGCCGA
>DASUMF010000387.1:0-4153 GCA_036277835.1 Acidimicrobiia bacterium | reverse complement strand
GTCTTGCGCAAGCGGGAGGGCTATCGGCGCGCCTTCGCCGGTTTCGACCCCGCGGTCGTCGCCCGCTTCGGCAGCGACGATGTCGACCGACTCCTCGACGACGCGGCGATCGTGCGTCACCGCGGCAAGATCGAGTCGACGATCGTCAACGCCTCGCGTGTTCTCGAGGTGCAGCGGGAGCTAGCAGCCTGGACGCGCTGGTGTGGTCGGTCGTCGACGGCATGCCGATCGTGCGCGCCGTCGACGCCGCGACGCCACTGCCGAGCGAGACCGATGCATCACGCGCGTTGAGCAAGGACCTGAAGCGGCGCGGGTTCCGGTTCGTCGGGCCGACCACGATGTATGCGTTCATGCAGGCCGCCGGCCTCGTCGACGATCACGACTCCACCTGCTTCCGCCACTCTGGCTTTGGCGTCGCCGGCGCGTAGATATCACGCGCTGGCGACGCCAAAGCATGGTGAGGTCAGCCGGGGGCGGAGCCGCCCAGAGCGACGGCGTCGCGCGAGGAGCCGGCTGCGGGATCGAGGGGCATGCCGGTGGGCACGGGACCGAGGCGGCGCGCCCACGCCAGCACGAACACACCGCCGACGACGGCCAGCGCGCCGCCGAGCACGCCCAGGAACCGGACGCCGACCAGCGTGAGCGCGAGCGCGCCGAGCGGCGTCATCAGGATCCCGGCCCACGGTTCGATCGACTGGTTGAGCGAGAGGATGCGGCCGTGGAACGTGACGGGCGTGTAGCGCTGCAACAGCGTCTTGGCCGGGACGTAGAAGAACGCGACGTCGACGCCCCACAGGAACACGCCGACGAACGCGACCGCGAGCGAGCGGGTGCCGAGGTACATGGCCGCGGTGAGCCCGGAGACGATCACCGCGTAGGCCACGAAGCGCGGGCGTGCCACCCGGTCACCGAGCCGTGCCAGCGCGATGCTCGTGAGCACCAGGCCGACGCCGAACACCGTCTGCAACATCGCGAACACGCTGTCGGACTCGCCGAGCACGTCGCGCACGTAGAGCGGTTCGAGCAGCCCGAAGAGCGCCCACAGCAGGTACACGCTCGCGACCACCACGAACGTCCAACGCAGCCCCTCGGTCCGGCGCGCCAGGGCGAGCCCGGCGCGGAGCTCTCGCCAGGTGGTGTCTGCCTCGACCGCGCGCGGCGCGGGCTCGAGCGAGATGGTGAGTGCGACGAGCGCGCCGACCATGAACGTGGCCGCGTCGGCCAGGAACGCCCCTTCGAGGCCCCACCGATCGTTGACCAGCGCCGCGACGATCGGCCCGAACACGATCGCCACGTTCTGCGCGCCGCCGAGCAACGCGTTCGCCGCGACGAGCTGGTCGTCGCCCACCATGCGCGGCGGGATCGCGTCGAGTGACGCGGCCGCGAACGCCTCGATGAGGCCGAGCGGGAGCGCGAGCAGGACGATCTGGAGGAAGCTGTCGGCCTGCGTGAGCAGCAGGGCGCTGACCACACCGAGCAGGTTGGCGATCAGCAGCGTCCTCTTCGGTCCGAGCCGGTCGATGGGCACGCCCAGCAGCGGGCCGAGCACCGCACCGGGGATGCCGAGGACGACGAACAGCAGTGCGAGGTCGCCCGGGCCCGCGTCGAAGTGGAACGACGCGAAGCCCCAGATCGCGATGACCGCGATCCAGTTCCCGATGGCGTTGACCGTTTCACCCGCGAGCAGCAGTCCGAAGCCGCGGGTCCGCAAGAGGCTCACCACAGCACGCTACGGCGCGGTGTCGGTGCCCGACGGTGCCTTTTGCACCCGCCGCGCCGCGCCCGGCTGCTCGGCCACGTTCCGGTACAGCACGAGCAGCGCGACGTCGTAGACGATCTTGGCGGTGCCCGCGATGAGCAACGGCCAGCCGAACGTGGAGCGCGCGAGCAGCGCACCCGCGAGCAGCGGTGTCGCGGCCGCCGCGAGGCTGCGCGGCACGTTCGTGACCGACGCGGCCGCGGCACGCTCGTCGGGCGGGACGACGGCCATCACGAAGGCCTGGCGCGCCGGCACGTCCATCTGCGCGAACAGCGCGCGGACGAGGAGCAGCGCGATCGCCACGCCACCGCTCGGTGCGAAGGCGGCGAGCATGAGGAGGACGCTGGCCGGGATGTGCGTGAACGTCATGGCGCGGATCAAGCCCACGCGGTTCGCGACGCGAGGCGCGAGCAGCTGCGACGCGCCGCCGAGCAGGCCGGCTGCGAAGAACACCGCGGCGGTCGTGCCCGCCGACAGGTCGAAGCGAAGGTGCAGCCAGAGCACGAGCAGCGACGTCACGACGAAGCCGCCACCCGCCGCGTCGATGCTGAACAACCCGGCGAGCTCGAGCACGGTGCGACGCGACGTGTGGAGCACCCGCCGTCGTGCCTGCCGGGACGGGCTGGGCAGGGTCTCGTGGTCGCGCCGCAGCCCGCGGTACATCGCGAAGACGACGACACCCGCCGCGGCGTACACCAGGAAGCTCGCCTGCTGCGCGTCGGCGACGTTCCAATCCTGCCAGTGCGCGAGGGCCTCCGGCACCCCTGAGGCGAGCGCGCCGAGCGCGGCCGCCACGATGGCGGCGAGGTTGTAACGAGCGAAGAGCCACGCTCGCCGCGAGGTCTCGACGTGGCTCGTGATCAGCGCCTGCTCGGTGGGGAGGAACGCGCTCACGTCGCCCGACGACGGGTTGAGCGTGCCGACGATCGCGATCAGCAAGAGGGGCCAGAACCACCGGATCGTCGCGAACCCCACGCCGGTGAACACCATCATCACGGTCGCCGTGATGAGGAGCGCCCGCAACGTGAGCCGCGGCGTCGAGAAGCCGAATGCGAGCGTGAGCAGCGCCGAGCCGAGGAGCGTCCCCGTGATGATCGCACCCACCTGCACGGGTGAGAAGCCGATCCCGGTGAGGTACTGCGCGAGCAGCACGCTCACGAACCCGTCGGCGAACCCGCGGATCGCGCGTGCCGCGACCACGCGCGCGGCGTCGGGTGCGATGCCCGGGGTGAACGCTTGCATCACCCGCATGATGGCCCGGTACGGGTCAGGTCGTGAGGCGACGGTCCTCGAGCGTCGGCAGGATCACCTCGTCGAAGTGCCCGCTGCGAAGCTCGCCGGTGACCGTGACCGACGCCTCCGCCGACTCGATCTCGCCCGTGGCGAGGATCCCGGCGGCGTGGAGCCGGCCGAGCACCGCGTCGAGGTGTCGCGCCGCGACCGCGATGGCGTCGTCCGCGCCGGCGTACAACGGGTCGCCGGGCGAAGCGGCGGGGACGACCACGTGGAACCGGCACGGACCATCGTGCAACCGTTGTCGGATCGCATCGAGCACCCACTCACCACCGAGCGCTTCGTCCGCGACCACGAGATACCGACGCATGGCGCCTCCCGTGTGGAATCCCAGCTCTCCGCCCGAGAGTACGCCCGGCCACTGCCAGAGGGAAGGGCCGATCCAGCGCCCGATCCGGCATTCCGGCCATTCGCGGCCAGGCCGGGCGTAGCGTCGGCAGGATGCGATGGGTGGCCTTCCTCGGTGGCATCAACGTCGGCGGGCACCGCGTGAAGATGGACGCGCTGCGTGACGAATTCTCCGCGCTCGGCTACGCCGACGTGAGCACGTTCATCGCGAGCGGCAACGTCGTGTTCGACGCGCCGGGGCGGGGCCGGGCGCTCGAACAAGCGATCGAGGCGCGGCTCGAGGAGCAGCTCGGATATGCCGTCCCGACGTTCCTGCGACCCGCGAAGTCGATCGCCGACATCGCGGCGTACGAGCCGTTCGGCCCGACCGCGGAGCGTGATTCGCTGCACGTGCTGTTCCTCGACGCCGCGCCCGGTGCGGCAGCGGTGCGAGCCACCGAGGCGCTCTCGAACCACCAGGACCGCTTCGAGGTGCGCGGCACCGAGCTCTACTGGGGGATCCACGGGAACCTGATGGACTCGAGCGTGAAGAGCTCGGTGTTGGCGAAGGCGCACGGGCAGCGGGCGACGGCGCGCAACGTGAAGTCGCTGCGGAAGCTGGCGGCGACGCTGTGAAGACCCGGGCACGACGCGCATCGAGGCGCGAGTGGGCACGGGCCGCCGGCGGTCGTCAAGATGGGTGCCGATGAGCGACCTGATCTGGGAGCGCGAGTGGCCCGCGCAGACCTCCATCCTCGTGCTCGCGTTCTCGGG
>DASUMF010000386.1:0-2337 GCA_036277835.1 Acidimicrobiia bacterium | reverse complement strand
CGAGGACGCGCTCGACCACGCGGGCATCCCCTACCGCACCGAGACCTCGTCGCTCGTGTACAGCACGCCGGAGATCCGCAACCTGCTGCTCGTGCTCCGTGCCGTCGACGACCCCACCGACGAGCTCGCGCTCGTGAGCGCGCTGCGCTCGCCGCTGTTCGGCTGCGGTGACGACGACCTCTACACGTTCGCGGTCGAGCACCACGGCCGTTGGAACCACCAGGCGGCCCTTCCCGACTCACTCCCCGACGGCCACCCGGTGGGCGACGCCATGCTCGCGTTGGCGCAGTGGTACGACGCGCGCCTCTGGCTCGACGCGAGCGAGCTGCTCGACCGCATCGTGCGGGAGCGACGTCTGCTCGAGCTCGGGTTCGCCTCGGGTCGTCCGCGCGACCTGTGGCGACGGGTGCGCTTCGTGGTCGACCAGGCGCGCGCGTTCGCCGAGTCGAGCGTGGCGGGACGGGCCGGCACGAGCCTGCGCGACTTCCTCGCGTGGGCCGACCTTCAAAGCAGTGACGGGGCCCGCGTGGTCGAGACGGTGCTCCCGGAGACCGACGACGACGCCGTGCGCATCCTCACCGTGCACGGCGCCAAGGGCCTCGAGTTCCCCATCGCCGTCGTGTCGGGCGCGACCACGCAGGCCGCGCCGCGCAGCAGCGGCGTGCAGCTGCTGTTCCCCCACGACTCCGACACCTATGCGCTGCGCATCTCCTCGAGCATCGTCACCGAGGAGTTCGAGCGGTACGTGCCGATCGACGAGCAGATGGACTTCCACGAGAAGCTGCGCCTCCTCTACGTCGCGCTCACACGCGCGCGCGACCACCTCGTGGTGTCGGTGCACCGCACCGATCGCGCCCTGCCCGAACGCTCGCGGCGCACGCACGCGGAGCTCCTCTGGGACGCGGCGGAGGCTGGCCCCGGGTGGGAGCCGTTCGAGCGGGCCGTCGAGACCGACGCGCCCGAGGCCGCGGCGGTTGGCGCGCCGCTCGCGCAGATCCCCGAGTGGCCCGAGTGGCTCAACGAGCGCGACCGCATGCTTGCCGCCGCGGCGGTGCCGCGTGTGCAGTCGGCCACCGCGATCGCGCGCGCCGTCGCCGAGGAGGCCGCGCGCGATCCCGGATTGCGCAAGGGCGCGCGCGACCTCGAGCTGCCACCGTGGAACAAGGGGCGCTACGGCACGGCGATCGGTCGCGCCGTGCACGCCGTGCTCCAGACCGTCGACCTCGCGACCGGCACCGACCTCGAGCACACCGCGGCCGCGCAGGCGGCATCCGAGGGCGTGATCGGCCACGAGCACGAGATCGCGGAGCTCGCGCGCGCCGCGATCGACTCGCCCGTCGTGCGCGACGCCGTCGCCCGCGGATACCGGCGCGAGATGTACGTGGCCGCGCCGGTGGGCGACCGCCTGCTCGAGGGATACGTCGATCTCGTGCACCACAGCGTCGACCCGCCCGGTCTGGTCGTCGTCGACTACAAGACCGATGCCTGGCACGACGACGCCGAGCTCGACGACAAGGTCGAGCGCTACCGCTTGCAGGGCGCGTCGTACGCGGTCGCGCTCGAAGCCGCGACCGGAACCCCCGTGGTCGCGTGCGTGTTCCTGTTCCTCAGGCCGGGTCGGGCGGTGGCACGGGCGATCGAGGATCTCCCGAGTGCGACGGCTGATGTACGAGCGCGGCTCGGGGCGTCCGCCGGAGCCGGGTGAACACCATCAGCCCGCCGATCGGACCGGTGATCACCACCACCGCGGTGTAGCGCCAGCTCCACCCGATGGCCGGCCGGATGATCACGGTCATCGCCACGAAGGCGAGCCAGATGAGGCCGTGGAAGAACCCGACGATCGCCTTGAGCGCGTCGTTGGGGGCCACGATCCAGAAGTAGAACAGTGCGACGTAGGTGACCGTCTCGACCAGGGCCACCACGGTGAGGGCTCGAGCCTGGCGCTCCAGCTCGCTGCTCGTGTCGTCCGCGAAGTCCGGCATCCCGGCTGGTCACCGTACACTGGCGCCCCATGCCGGAGACGATCGAGCGCCCCACGCTGCCCACGATCCCCGAGTCCGACACCCGTCCGAGCACGGGGACGGGCGACGGCGACCACGATCGCTTCGCGCACTACTGCCGCAAGGAAGACGTGGCCCGCGCCTACGTGACCGGTGAGGCGATCGAGGCCCTGTGCGGCAAGAAGTGGGTCCCCACGCGTGATCCGTCGCGGTACCCGATCTGCCCGACCTGTGTGGAGCGCAAGGCGGCCGGGTGGCAACTCTGAGCAACCCCGCGCAGGCGCGGCGGCGAGAGCTCCAACGGCGTCGCCAGCACAACCTCGCGACGTTCGTGGCG
>DASUMF010000385.1:0-3296 GCA_036277835.1 Acidimicrobiia bacterium | reverse complement strand
TCTCCGACAGCTCGGTCGCGGCGCGCTGTGCCGCTGCGACGTCGCCTGCCGCGATCGCGATCGGCACTTCGGCCTCGAGGAGCGGTGCGCGCCGCAGCTCGCCGAACGGCGGTCGTTCCTTCGACGGGATGGGCAGCGGGTGGTCGAGCGCCTCTCGCACGAGCTCGCGCGCCGCGCCCACGTCGCCCTGCGCGAGCCGTAGCAGCGCGAACCCGGGTTGGGGGTCCCACCCGTGTTCCTGGGCGGCGACGAACGCCTCCTCCGCACCTGCGTGGTCGCCGGCGCGCAGTCGGATGTTGCCGAGCTCGGTGAGCGGCCACCCGAACTCGCGACGCATCCAAGGGCGAAGCTCGTCACATGCCAGCAACGCCTCGGCCTCGGCCGTCGCGCAGTCGCCCCGGAGCTTGAGGATCTCGGCCCGGTGCACGCGACACCGGCCGTGGATCCCGCCGAACGCGTTGCCCACGCGCCACCGCTCCATCGCTTCGGTCCATTGCTCCGCCCGGTCGTACTGCGCGAGGCCCTGCATCGCGCACACGAGCTCGCAATAGACGATCCCGGTCGTGAGCGCGTCGTACTCGCCGACCATGAGCGAGGTCGCGAGCTCGTCGAGGAGCACCAGGCCTTCCTCGATCCGCCCGTCGAGGATCGCGATGCGCGCCACGCCGTTGCGACCCATGGCGATGGCAGGGCCGACGTCGTGACGCACGCCCAGCTCGACGGCGATCGGCGCCCACCGGCGCGCGGTGTCGACGTCGCCGCTGAGCAGGCGCTCGAAGGTGCGCACCATGGCAAGTACCGCATCGACGGGCGACTCGCCCATCCCCTCGAGCAGGCGCTCGGCCCGCGCCATCCAACCGCGGACGGGGGCGAGCATGCCGGCATCGATCAGGAGGTGGACGGCAACCATCGCCGCCGCGTAAGCGGCACCCACGACGTCACCCTCCCCCAGCCGCAGCGCGTGGAGTCGCTCGAACGCGGTGACCGTGCCATCGAAGTCGCCCGCGCCGTAGGCAACCTGGGCGGTGAGCTCGAGCACCTCCGCCGTGGCTTCGGAACCGCCCTCGAGCAGCAGCGCAGCGGCCGCTTCCCACTCGCCGGCCGCTGCGGTGGAACGCACGCGGTCGAGCCACTCGGCGTCGGTCATGGCCCATTCTTGCTTCCGGCCGTGACACGCATTGTCACGCCCCTTCATCGGGCGGCGTCGCCGTCGTGGACCAACAAAGGGGAGTGCATCATGACCGAAGCGCTGTACGACCAACTCGGTGGGAACGCAGGGATCGACACGCTCGTCGACCGGATCGTCGACCTGCACCTCGTCAACCCGACCGTGTCGACCCGGTTCGCGCACAGCGACATCGACCGCGGCCGGGCGATGGCGAAAGAGTTCTTCGCCATGGGCTCCGGCGGCCCGGTGCACTACACCGGCAAGTCGATGCCCGAAGCCCACGCAGGGATGAACATCAGCGAGCAGGAGTTCCTCGCCGTCGTCGACGACATGATGCAGGCGATGACCGAGCTCGGCTACGACGACGCCGCACGCTCCCAGGTGCTCGCGATCGCCTACTCGCTGAAGGGCGGCATCATCCGGCAGTGAGCCGCGGTCGCGACCGTGGTGCCGCACGCCGGTCGCGCCGTTGACAGCCGCACGCGGATTCGTGGAGCCTTGGCGCCGCAGCGCGCGCTCGACCGCATGGACGAACGAGAACGCCGGAACCTGGAGTTGTGATCTTGAGGTCGACGCCATGGACCTGGTGATCGCGGTCGACGATCCCCGAGCCGACGACGTCCGAGCGTTGTTGGGGCGCCACGTCGAGCTGTCTCGCTCGGTCACGCCTCCGGACCACGCGCACGTCTTGGACGTCGCCGGTCTCTCGACGCCGGACATCACGTTCTTCAGCGCGCGTCGAGACGGTGTGCTCGTCGCCGTCGGCGCGCTCCGGGAGCTCGACCCTTCGCACGGCGAGCTCAAGTCAATGCACACCGACGCGACGGTTCGCGGTGAGGGCATCGGCCACGCGATGGTGCATCACCTCTTGGGCGTGGCGGAAGCGCGGGGCTACGTCCGCGTGAGTCTCGAGACCGGCACGATGGACGCGTTCGCGGCAGCCCGTTCGCTGTACGCGAGCGTCGGCTTCAGACCGTGCCCTCCGTTCGGTGCCTACACCGTCAATCCGTACAGCACGTGCATGACCCTCGAGCTGACGCGCGCAGTCACTCGGCTGCCACCCCGGCGTCGAAGCTGAGGATCGCGATCGCGGCCGCGAGCTTCTCGGGCTTGCGCCAGGGACGGCCGGCACTCTCGTGCAACGCGTCGAGACGAGCCGTGCCGTCGGGCCACGCGGCGGCCAACGCGCCCAGGACCTCGCGCTCGGGCAGCGCGAACACCGGGAGCCCGGTGCTCGAAGCCCCGTACAGCAGCGCGTCGCGATGCAGCGCGCCCTCGGCAGCGTGCGACGCGACGTGTGAGCGCAGGGCGAGCGCGCGATCCGGCGGCGGCGCGTTCCCGAGCACCACCCCGACATGTGCGACGTCGCCGAGCTCCGCGACGAGGTCGGCGACGACCGCCTCGGCCTGGACGTTGGCGTACGCGACGGCCGCGTCGATGATCTCGTCCGCACGATCGGGCGCTTCCGTCGCGGCATGGAACGGCGCGAGCGTCGCCGTCGGCTCGGTGAGCGCGACGGCACGCCGTCCGACGACGCTCAGCGCGCCGGCGGTTCGTGCAAGTGCAACGCAAGCCGCCCCACCTTCACCCGACCGCAGTCCGATCGCGACCTCCCGCACGGGTCAGGTCGGGTTTGCGGAGAGACGCGTCGGAACGAGCACGACCGCGGTGCGCCGTTCGTCGAGCATCGCCCGGTCGTACGCGGCCCAGTCGTCGTGGGTGCCGCCCGCTGCGGTGAAGATCTCGCGGAGCAGGAGCCGCAGCCGCTCGTCGTCCACCCCGGGTTGGGGATCGCCCGGGCCGAAGAGCTGGGCTCGACCCTCCACCGAGGTCCATTGCCATCCGGCGCGGACGACCACCGCGACGATGGGGTCAGCCCGCAGGTGCACGAGCTTGCGGGTGCCGCCGGCCGCAACGAACGCGACCGACGGATCACCGGTGATGGGATGGGGAACCACACCGGCGTTGACGACGCTCGCGTGTGGCGTGAGGTCGGCGCGGCGGGTCACGACGACGCTCAGGCCGTGGTCGAGCGGCACCAGCGCATCGAATCGTGCGAGATCGGTCATGGTCTCTCCTGGTACGGGACTTCTGGACCAAGTGTGCTCCGCGCAGGACCGTCCAGTCG
>DASUMF010000384.1:0-11685 GCA_036277835.1 Acidimicrobiia bacterium | reverse complement strand
TGAGCAGGAAGTCCTGCATGGAGCGGCGCGTCTGCGCGTCGAGCGCACCGAACGGCTCGTCGAGGAGCAGCACGTCGGGCTCCGGGGCGAGCGCGCGCGCGATCGCGACCCGCTGGCGCATGCCACCCGAGAGCTGCTTCGGCGTGTGGTCGGCGAACTTCGTGAGCCCGACGATCCCGAGGAGCTCCTGCACCCGCTCGGCGCGATCGCGCTTGCGCATGCCGGTGCACTCGAGCCCGAAGGCGACGTTCTCGGCGACGGTGCGCCAGGGATAGAGGCTGTAGGTCTGGAACACCATCCCGCGGTCGGGCCCGGGCCCGACGATCGGCTCGTGGTCGATCTCCACCGTGCCCGACGTGGGCATCTCCAACCCCGCGATGATGTTGAGCAGGGTCGACTTCCCGCACCCCGACGACCCGACCAGGCACACGAACTCCTTGTCGGCGACGTCGAGGTTCATGTGGTCGATCGCCAACACGCTCTGTCGCTTGGTGCGGAACTCCTTCACGACGTCGCGCACCACCAGCTTGGGTTCGCGCCGCGCTTCCAGGCCCGCGCTGCCCGTCGGCGCGACCGTGGCGACGTCCGGGAGCGTCACGGTCGGGCCCACGGCGACACCCGGTTCCGGAGCCAACGGAGGAACAGGTCGCTCACCAGGCCGATCAACGCGAACACGAGGAGCACCGCGAACATCTGGTCCCACTCGCTGTAGCGCTTGAGCACGGTGACCCGGTACCCGAGCCCGTCGGTCCCGGCGAACAGCTCGGCGACGACGAGCAGGGGCCACGCGGCGGCCAGGTTGATGCGGCCCACGTCGATGATCCCCGGCCAGCAGTGGGGCATGATCACGCGGCCCAGCACGCGCACCCGCCCCGCCCCGAGCGTGTATGCGGTGTCGACCATCTCACGGGGCACGGCACGTGCGACGTCGGCGATCATCACCACGTTGAAGAACACCGTCCCGGCGACGATGAGCGCGACCTTCGGTGCGTCGTCGATCCCGAACGCCACGAGGAACAGCGGCGTGAGCGCGGTGGCCGGGATGTAGCGGAGGAAGCCGATCGGCGACTCCCACAGCGCCTCGGCCGATCGGAAGCTGCCGATGGCCACGCCGAGGGTGATCCCGACCGCCATGCTGATCGAGTAGCCCTTCACGATCCGCAAGCCGCTCGCCTGCACGTCGGCGGCGAGGTCGCCGCTCTCCCAGAGATCGCGGAACCCCCGCAGCGTGTCCGTGGGATTGGCGAAGAACGTCTTGTTCACGAGCACGTCGGCGGCCAGCCACCAGAGGCCGATCAGCGCCACCACGCTGAACACGGCGATCCCGACGCGCGCGCCGAACGGGATGTCGCCGCGGAGCCGAAGCAGCGCGTGCTGTCGCCGCCCTCGACCTCTGGGCGACTGCCCGCGGCGAGGCCACGTCGCGGTCGACGACACCGAGGTGCCGGCGGTGCTTGCCGTGCCGGTACCGCCCACGTCAGCGGCCGAGCATCACGACGCGGATCCCTGGGCGTCCGCGTAGGCCTGCGTGAACTGCGGAGCGAACAGACCCTTGAGCGACGCCTGCTTCTTGGTGAGCCCCGACTTCACGAGGAACGGGTTGATGAGCTTGGCGGTGTACTCGAGCGACGTGGTGTCGGACCCGGGCTGGAACGCCGCCAGCGCGTCGTCGACGGTGAAGATCTTCGTGCCGCCCGCGAGGTCCGCGTAGTCCGCGGTCGAGATCTCGGCCGCGTCGGCCATGATCTTCGTCGACTCGTCGGGGTTGGCAGCCATGTAGTCGAGGGTGTCGTACCAGGCGTTCACGAGCTTCTGCGCGACCTTGGGCTGCTTCGCCACCATGTCCTTCGAGACCACGATGTGGTCCGGGATGGTGCCGGGGAAGTCCTTCGAGCTGAACACCACGTGGGACCCCGGGCGCTTGAGCGCCTCGAGGGTGAACGGTGCGAACACACCGACGCAGTCGAACTCGCCTCCGGAGAAGCTCGAGGCGGCGTCGGCGGTGAGCACTCCCCGGAAGTCGATGTCGGACTCGGTCATCCCCGCCTTGGCGAGACCCTGGAGCAGCAGGAAGTGATCGACCACGCCCTGCTCGGCGGCGACCGTCTTGCCCTTCATGTCGGCCACCGACGTGATCGAGTCGTCGCAGATGATCGCGTCGTTGCCTGCGGAGTTGTCGTTCACGACGATGATGCTCTGCTTCGAGCCGCCCGCGACCGCCGCCATGGTGTCGTTGAGCGTCTGCGTGTTGGCATCGAGCTTGCCCGCCGTCATCGCGTCGAGCGACGCGATGTAGTCGGCGAAGTACTTCAGGTCGACATCGAGCCCGTTCTTCTCGAAGATGCCCGCCTTGTCGGCGACCGCGAGCGGGAACCAGCCCGGCCACGCGCTGTAGCCGATGGTCACCTTGTCGAGCTTGGCCGCGTGCGCGGCAGGCATCGCTCCGAACGCGGCAGCGGCGAGCGCGCTCGCCACCAGCATGCACACGAGTCGACGGGGACGACGGGACCGGATCCTCACACGAGCCTCCTGGGCGTGTCGGTTCCGTGCACCGTACGAGGCCGCTGTTTCTGTCGAAGGTCCATCGAAACACGCGGACGTTTCGCGCGCCTGTCGCTTCTCTTGCAGCGGTGCCGGGTGGGTCAGGCGACCACTGCGGCGGCGTCGAGCGCGTCGGCGGCCCGCCGGATCCGATCGAGGTCGCGCGGCGCGGCGAGCAGGCCGCGCACCGCGAGATCGGCGAGGAACGCGCCGACGGCGTGCTGCTCACCGTTGACCGCGCGGACCGGCGCGCCTTCGCGTCCTGCCACTCGGAGCCAGTTCTGCGTGCCTTCGTCGTTCGACATCAGCGTGAGGGCGGTGAGGCGTGGATCGACGGCGCGCAACTCGCCGGCCGCGACGCCGTCGCGCACGACGCCTCCGAGCTGGTCGACGAGCAGCTCGCGCTCCTCCCAGTAGCGGGCGAACGCGTCGCGGTCCCGTGCGGCGAGGCGATGGATCTCGTTGAGGTCGTATGGCAGGGCGCACAGTGCGGCGACATCAGCCCGAATGATGCGGTAGAGCTGCACCGCGGCCGACCCGCCGGCGTCACGGACGCGCTGCACGAGCTCGAGCGGCGCGCGGTTGGCCTCGGCGACGATCTCGTCGAGCAGCTGCCCCTTGCTGCGGAAGTAGTAGTAGAGCGATGGCTGCTGCAGGCCACAGCGACGGGCGATCTCGGCCATCGTCGTCCCGCCGACGCCGCGCTCGGCGAAGAGCTGCGTGGCGGCGGCGACGATCTCACGCCGCGGGTCCCCGTCGCTGCTCGGACGCGCGCTGCGTCGGGGGCGACCCGTTCGCCGTGGTGCGTCCGCCATCGGTCCTTGCACGGGCCGCACGGTATCCGTCTTTCGTAACGGCCGTGTGAACTGGTGGCGCGATCGCTTGACGGACTCGCACGCGTCGCGCACAGTGGGCGCTGTTTCTACAGCGATTCGAAAACGGGCCACGAGATGACTGGCCACGAGTGACGGAGGAGCCGGGCGCGGTGGTCGACAGCGGAACGTCCAGCACGCGAGGTGCGCGGGCCCACGCGCGCGCGCAGGCCGGCGCCGAGGTGCCGTTCCGGCCGATGGTGCCGGCGAGCGGTGCCGAAGTCGTCGATCGCGACGGCACCCGGGTGGAGGCGTCCCGGGTGCTCTGGGACGAGGTTGTGGGCCCCGGTGGGGATGCGGCCAAGGTCGTTCCCCGCGGCACGACCGTGCGCTTCGTCGACGTCGACGGCGACACGTGCGCCAACGTGTTGCTCTACAACGCCACCCGTCCGGTCGAGCGCCTCAACGTCGCCGACACGGTGAAGGTGCAGTGGCAGGCGTACCTGGGGGCCGGGTCGCTGCTGCTCTCCGACATGGGCCGGGTGCTGGCGACGATCGTGGTCGACACGAGCGGTCGGCACGACGCGCTGTGCGGTGCCTCGACCCGACGGTCGAACGAGCTGCGATACGGGGACGGCGCGGCGTCGGGACCGTGCCCCAGCGCGCGCGACCGGTTCGCGGTGGCGTTGGCCAAGCACGGCTTGGATCGTCGCGACATCGTCCCGAACGTCAACTTCTTCAAGGGCGTGGTCGTCGAGCCGGACGGCGCGCTGCGGTTCGTCGACACCTTGGATGGTCATCGTGCACCGGGCGCGGTCGTCGAGCTGCGCGCGGAGATGGCGCTGTTGGTCGTGGTGGCCAACACGCCGCACGTGCTCGACCCGCGGCCCCAGTACACCGCGGGCCCGCTGCACGTGTCGGCATGGGCGGGCGAACCGACCGGTCGAGACGACGCGGAGTGGTCGGCGACGCCCGAAGCGACCCGCGCGTTCCTGCAGACGGAGGAGTTCCTCCTCGAGGGGACGACACGGTGAGCGGTCCCGGCGACTCGAGCACGCCGACCGTGCTCTACGACGAGGTGGTGGCCGCGCGGGCGCCCTGGAGCCACGTCGTGGAGCCGGGCTGCACGTTGCGCATCGTCGACCTCGAAGGGAACCAGGCCGTCGACTGCATCCTGTACAACGCCGACGATCCGGCCGAGCGCTACAGCGCGCCCGACACGATCGTCGCGCAGCAGAACATCTTCCTCGTCGCCGGTACCCAGCTCCTCTCGAACGAGGGCCGGCCGATGATGACGGTCACCGAGACCACGTGCGCCCGCCACGACACCATCGGCGGCGCGTGCAGCCGGGAGTCGAACGCGCTGCGCTACGGGTTCCACACCCGCCACCAGCACGCGTGCGTCGACAACTTCCTGCTCGCGCACTCGCCGCGCGGCATGGGCAAGCGCGACATGACGAGCAACGTGAACTGGTTCATGAACGTGCCGGTCGACCCCGACGGCTCGCTCGGGATCGTCGACGGCATCTCTGCACCCGGTCTCCATGTCGACCTGCGCGCGCACATGCGGGTGCTGGTCGTGATCTCGAACTGCCCACAGGTGAACAACCCCTGCAACGGGTTCGACCCGACCCCGATCCGCTTGATGATCACCCGCTGACGTGCAGCGGGTTCTGGTGGCGAACCGCGGCGAGATCGCGTGCCGGATCATGCGCACGCTCGATCGTCTCGCGATCGAGTCGATCGCCGTGTACACCGACGCCGACCGCGACTCGTTGCACTGCGACCTCGCCACGGTCGCCGTGCCGCTCGGCGCGGCGGACGACGGCGGGTACCGTTCCATCGAGCGGCTGGTGGGGATCGCGATCGAGCACGGCGCGGACGGCGTGCACCCCGGGTACGGGTTCCTGGCCGAGGACGCCGACTTCGCCGACGCCGTCGAGCGCGCAGGGCTCGCGTTCATCGGCCCGACGCCCGAGCAGCTCCGGCGGTTCGGTGCCAAGGACGAGGCGCGCCGCGCAGCAGCTGCGGCGGGGCTGCCGTTGCCGGCCGGCACCGGCGCCTTCACGTCGGCGGCCGACGCGGTCGCGGCAGCGGGGGCGGTGGGCTTCCCGCTCCTGGTCAAGAGCGTGGCGGGTGGCGGCGGCATCGGCATGCTGGCCTGCCACGACGAGGCCGATCTTCCCGACACGGTCGAGCGAGCGATGCGCCAGAGCGAAGCCGCGTTCGGCCGCGCCGCGGTGTTCCTCGAGCGCCTCGTGGCGCGCGCCCGCCACGTCGAGGTGCAGGTGTTCGGCGACGGCCACGGTCGGGTCGTCAGCCTCGGCGAACGGGACTGCTCGGCGCAGCGACGCCGTCAGAAGGTGCTCGAGGAATCGCCCGCGCCGGGGCTCGACGAGCAGCTTCGGGCCGACCTCGCGGAGGCGGCGTGCGCGCTGCTCGCGTCGGTGTCGTACCGCTCGGCCGGAACGGTCGAGTTCGTGCTCGACGTCGACACCGGCGAGTTCTTCTTCCTCGAGGTGAACACGCGCCTGCAGGTGGAGCACGGTGTCACCGAAGCGGTCACCGGGGTCGACCTCGTCGAGTGGATGGTGCGCGGTGCGGACGGCGACCACGGCTTCCTCGACGCGGCGGAGCTCGGACCGCCCGTGGGCCACGCGATCGAGGCGCGCATCTACGCGGAGGACCCGACCAAGGCGTTCCAGCCGAGCCCGGGGGTGATCACCGAGGTGTCGTGGCCGCCCGACGCGCGCGTCGACACCTGGATACGCACGGGCACCGACGTCCCGCCGGTCTCCGACCCGCTGCTCGGCAAGGTCATCGTGCACGGGAACACGCGGGCCGACGCGGTCGAGGCGATGCGGCGGGCCCTCGCCGCGACGGTCGTACGCGGGGTCGAGACCAACCGCGGGCTCCTGGCGTCGTTCGTCGATGCGCCGGTGTTCCGCGACGGCCTCGCGACGACCGCGTCGCTCGAGGCGCACGTGTACGAGCCCGCGACGGTCGACGTGCTGGTACCGGGCCACACCACGGTGCAGGACCTCCCGGGCCGGGTCGGGCTCTGGCACGTCGGGGTGCCCCCGAGCGGTCCGATGGACGACCGCTCGTTCCGCGTGGGCAACCGCATCCTCGGGAACGCGGAGGGTGCGCCGGGCCTCGAGTGCACGGCCCTCGGGCCGACACTGCGCTTCGCGCGCGACGCGACGGTGTGCCTCGCCGGTGCACCGACCGCGGCGACGTGCGACGGCCTCGAGGTGCCGTGGTGGGAGCCGTTCGTCGTCGGCGCGGGCCAGACGCTCACCGTCGGACCGCGGTCGGCCGCGGGGTTGCGCACCTACCTCCTCGTGCGGGGCGGCTTCGACGTCGGCACGATCCTCGGGTCGGGCTCGACCTTCACGCTCGGTGGGTTCGGTGGTCACGGGGGACGCGAGCTCCGGACCGGTGACGTGCTCCACGTTGCGCCGGCGCCGGACGGTGCGGCGGGCGAACCACTCGCGACGGACGCGCCTGTGGATCGCGATGCGCTGCCGGTGCTGTCGCACGAGTGGGAGCTCGCGGTGGTCGACGGGCCGCACGGCGCGCCCGACTTCGTCACCGAGGCCGGCATCGCCGCGTTCTACGCCACCGAATGGGTCGTGCACCACCACTCGTCGCGCACCGGGGTGCGCCTGGTGGGACCGACGATCGAGTGGGCGCGCGACGACGGGGGCGAGGCGGGGTTGCATCCGTCGAACGTGCACGACACCCCTTACACGGTCGGCGCGGTCGACTTCACCGGCGACATGCCCATCGTGCTCGGCCCCGACGGTCCGAGCCTCGGGGGTTTCACGTGCCCGGTGACGGTGATCGCCGACGAACGCTGGAAGTTGGGCCAGCTCGCGCCCGGTGACCGCGTCCGGTTCGTGCCCGTCGACCTCGACGAGGCACGCGCACGCGAAACGGCGACCGCCCGCGCGATCGCGGGTGGCACCGACAACCTGCACGTACCGCGTCGACGGTCGGCTCCCGCCCCCACCGTGCTCGCGACGCGACCAGTGGACGGCGATCGACCGCAGGTCACGTACCGCGCGCAAGGAGACCATGCGGTGCTGGTCGAGTACGGGCCGATGACGCTCGACTTCGACCTGCGCCTGCGCGCGGGGGCGTTGAGCACATGGCTGGAGACGCGCGCGTTGCCCGGCATCGTGGAGGTCACGCCGGGCATCCGCTCGCTCCAGGTCCAATTCGACCCCACCGAGCACACGCCGCACTCGATGCTCGAAGCGCTCTCGAGCGCCGAGGACGAGCTGCCCGACCTCGACGAGGTGGTCGTCGACAGTCGGACCGTCCACCTCCCGCTGTCGTGGGACGATCCGGCCACGCGTGACGCGATCGCGACGTACATGCGCGTCGTGCGCGACGACGCGCCGTGGTGCCCGTGGAACATCGAGTTCATCCGGCGGGTCAACGGCCTGCGGTCGACCGATGCGGTGCGCGACGTCGTGTTCTCGGCCGAGTACCTCGTGCTCGGCCTCGGTGACGTGTACCTCGGCGCGCCGGTCGCGGTGCCGGTCGACCCACGTCACCGGTTGGTCACGACGAAGTACAACCCGGCGCGCACCTGGACGCCCGAGAACGCCGTCGGCATCGGCGGCGCGTACCTCTGCATCTACGGCATGGAGGGGCCGGGCGGCTACCAGTTCGTCGGACGCACGGTGCCGGTGTGGGACCGCTTCGGCCGCGGACCGCACACCGACGCGCGGGAGCCGTGGCTGCTGCGCGCCTTCGACCGGATCCGCTGGTACCCGGTCGGTGCCGACGAGCTGCTCGATCTCCGCGCCCAGGCCCGGTCCGGCCGCCTCGACCTCCGCGTCGACGACGGCTCGTTCTCGCGAGCGCAGCATCGGGCCTTCCTCGGCGAGCACGCGGCCGCGATCGGAGCCTTCCAGCACCGTCGCGAGCGCGCGTTCGCCGACGAGCGGGCCCGATGGGAAGCCGACGGGGAGATGTCGCGTCAACACGAGGCGCCGATCGAGATGGCGGCGGCGGCGTCGAGCGCGGTCGACGCGCTTCCCGACGGCGCGTTCGTGATCGAGTCGCCGCTTCACGGCAGTGTGGCGCGACTCCTCGTGAGCGTGGGTGCTCGGGTCGCGCCGGGCGACCCGATCGTCGGCCTCGAGGCGATGAAGACGGAGTCCGTGGTGCCGAGCCCGGTGGGTGGCACCGTCGTCCAGATCCTGTGCGACACCGGAGCGCTCGTCGCGTCCGGTGCGCCACTGGTGGTGGTGCAGACCGATGGGTGACGAAGCAACGTGTTGGTCGATCGACGCCGCGCTCACCGCGACACCGGAGGACAACGCGCGCACCGCGCTCGATCGCGTCGCGGCGTCGCCGTTCCCCGAAGCGTGGATCAGCGTCGTCCCCGCCGACGAGCTCCTGGCGCGGGCACGCGCGGTGGGCGCGCTGCTCGCCGACGGCGCGCGGCTCCCGCTGGCGGGCGTGCCGTTCGCGGTGAAGGACAACATCGACGTGGCCGGCATGCCGACCACGGTCGGCGTGCCCGAGTTCGCATACGTGCCCGACCGCTCCGCGCCGGTCGTCGAGCGGCTCCTCGCCGCCGGCGCGATGGTCGTCGGCAAGACGAACCTCGACCAGTTCGCCACCGGACTGGTCGGCACCCGGTCGCCCGTGTTCGGCGCGTGCCGCAACCCGCTCCAGCCCGAGTACGTGGCCGGTGGGTCGAGCTCGGGCTCCGCGGTGGTGGTCGCGACCGGCCAGGTGCCGTTCTCGTTGGGCACCGACACCGCCGGCTCGGGTCGCGTTCCCGCGGCGCTCTGCGGCATCGTGGGACTCAAGCCGACCGCCGGGCTGCTGTCGACCGGAGGGGTCTTCCCGGCGATGCCGTCGTTCGACTGTGTGTCGGTCTTCTCGGCATCGATCGCCGATGCCGCTGCGGTGCTCGACGTCACCAGGCGCGTGCCGGCAGCCCGCGACTCGACACGTCCGACGCGCGTCGGCGTCCCCACATCGATCGAGTGGCTCGGTGACGACGGTGCGCGTGCACGGTTCGACGCAGCGATCGCACGGCTCGAGGCACTCGGCTGCGCGGTGGTGGAGATCGACGCGAGCGACCTCTATGACGCCGGCGCGCTCTTGTACGGGAGCGCGCTCACGGCCGAACGGTACGGCGCGTTCGGTGCCTTCGCCGACGCGCACCCCGATGTGGTCCATCCGGCCATCCGGGCGATCCTCTCGAACGCACGGGCACACTCCGCGGCCGACGTGGTGCGCGCGTGGGCGGATCTCGCGGCCGCGCGCGATGCGGTGGTGCCGATGTGGGCGTCCGTCGACGTGCTGCTCGTGCCCACCGTGGCGCGGGTGCCGACCTACGACGAGGCGATCGGCGACTGGTTCGGGCCGAGCACGGAGCTCGGTCGCTTCACCAGCTTCGTGAACCCACTCGGCATGAGCGCGCTGGCGGTGCCGTGGGGCGTGCGCGACACCGGGGTGCCCTTCGGGGTCTCGTTCGTCGGGCCCGGCGGAGCCGACGACGCGCTGCTCGAGTTGGCCGCCCGGTTCGCGGGCGAGCCGGCGCGCGGGTCTGGCCGTCGGCCGGCGACGCCCGACACCGAGCGATTCGGCCTCGTGGTCGTGGGCGCCCACCTCTCGGGCCAGCCGCTGAACCACCAGCTCACCTCGTTGGGCGCGTCGCTCGTCGAGCGCACGACGACGGCGCCGGAGTACCGCTTGTTCGCGCTCGACACCGTGCCGCCCAAGCCGGGCCTCGTGCGCGTCCCGGGCGACGGCGCCGCGATCGAGGTGGAGGTGTGGTCACTCGATGCCGAGGGCCTCGGTCGGTTCGTGGCCGGCATCCCCGCGCCGCTCGGTGTTGGCAGGGTCGTGCTCGCCGACGGCTCCGAGGTCACCGGGTTCCTCTGCGAGCCGCACGTCACCGCGGGCGCGCGCGACATCACCGAGTTCGGCGGTTGGCGCGCCTTCCTGGCCTCCCTGAGCTGAGCAGGTTCAGAGGTAGTCCTCGCGCTGCATGAAGGTGAACGACGCCCAGCCCGGAAGGATCGGGAACCAGAACGTGGCGAGGCGGAACAGGAACACCGCCGGGACCGCGACCGAGTTCGGCATGCCTGCCGCCACCAGCCCTGCGATGACCGCCGCCTCGAGCGCGCCGAGCCCACCAGGCGTGGGCGCGGCGCTCGCGACCGCGGAACCGACGAGGTACACCGCGCCGACCTGCGCGAAGGTGAGGTCGCCACCGAACGCACGTGTGGCGAAGTACATCGCGGTCACGTAGCCGCTCGTGACGATGAACGAGCCGCCGAGGAGCAGCAGCAGCTTGAGCGGCTGGCGCAGCACCGCACCGAGCCCGCTCACCGAGCGTCGCAGCACGGGCACGAGTCGTTCGGCCAACGTGCGTCGCACCCAGGGGATCGCGAACGCGACCCCGGCGAGCACCACGACCGCCGCGACGCCGTACACGAGCACCTGCGGATCGGGGAGCTTGATCGACCCGAACGCGGAGCGTCCGGCCCACACGAGGAAGCCCACGAGCATCACGATGTGCACCGCGAACCCGGCGACCGCGTTCAGCCCGACGGCTGGTACGGCCACCGCAGGATCGACCCCCGACTTCTGCAGGTAGCGCACGTTGAGGGCGAGCCCACCGACGGACGCAGGCGCGAGCGTGCCCGCGAACGACGCCGCGACCTGCGCGAAGAACGTGGGGATCACCCGGAGGAACTCCGGCACCGAACCCTCGATCGCGGTCGTGGCCCCGACGTACGTGAGCACCGACGCCGCGACCACCGGCACGAACCAGACCCAGTCGGCGTCGCGCACCTGGTCGAGGATGCCCGGGAGGTCGGCGACCTGGGGCAGGAGGAAGTACGTGACCAGCACGAGCATCACCGCGGTGACCATGGTCTTGCGGTCGATGCGCGCGAGGGGTACGAACTCGGGCTCGCTCACGTGACAGCGTTCGGCGACGGTCTTCTGGAGCTCCTTCAGCAGGCCGCGCTGTCGCCGCAGCGCGGCCCGCGTGCTGCTGCTGAGTGCGTTGGGCTGGAGCCGGGGGAGCGCGGCGCGCACGGCATCGGTGCCGATGCCGTCGATCGCGGTGTCGACCGTTCGCGCGACGCCGACCACGAGCGCCAGCGCAGCGAGGAGCTCGGCCACGTCGTTGTCGAGCTGGCTGTCGGCGACCGCGACCTCGGCGAACGCGAAGTCGACCACCCACGGGTCGTGGTGGGCGTCGATCACGACGTTGGCGTGGCGCAGGTCGCGGTGCGCGATCCGGTGGCGGCGCAGGATCGCGACCTGGGCCCAGATGCCGCAGAGC
>DASUMF010000383.1:0-9144 GCA_036277835.1 Acidimicrobiia bacterium | reverse complement strand
GACCCCCCGATCGCAAACTGGCGTCAATTCGGCTTGATTATTCAGCTGAATTGACGCCACTTCGTTGTCGGGTCAGCTCGCGACCGGTGACTGCGAGGGGAGGGTGACGACGAAGCGGGTGCCGGTGGCGTCGACGGTCTCGACCCGGGCGGTGCCGCCCATGGCGACGGCCAGCTCGCGCACGATCGCGAGGCCGATGCCGGTGCCGACGGTTCGGCCGGGCACCGTGCGCGAGGTGTAGAGCCGCTCGAACACGTGCGGGAGGTCGGCGGGCGCGATCCCCGGGCCGTCGTCGTCGACGAGCACCTCGAACCCGGTGGCGTTCGGCTGCACCGCGACCCGCACCTCGGCGGCGGCGAACTTCAGTGCGTTCTCGACGAGGTTCGCGACCACCTGCGCGAGGCGTTGCGGGTCGCCTTCGGCGGAGACGACCGGGCCGTCGTCTGTCACGAGGGAGATCCCGAGCTCCGCGGCCGACGGTCGGAACGCGTCGACAGCCTCCGCGACGACGGCACGCGCGTCGATCGGCTGCGGTCGCAGCGAGAACTGATGCGTGTCGAGTCGCGCCAGGTCGAGGAGGTCGGCGACGAGGCGCTCGAGTCGCTTCGACTCCGACGTGATCACCTCGGCGGCGCGCACGCGCGCGTCGTCGCTCTCGACGGTGCCGTCGGCGATCGCCTCCGCGTAGCCCCGGATCGACGTGAGTGGTGTGCGCAGGTCGTGCGACACGCTGAGCAGGAACGCGCGCTCGTGCCCCTGCGACTCCTCGAGCTCCTGGGCCATGCCGTTGATCGCGTGGGCGAGGCTGCCGAGCTCGTCGTCGCGCACGTGCTCCTCGTCGACGCGGGCCGACAGATCGCCGCCCGCGATCGAGCGCGCGGTCGACTCCATCGCCGCGATCGGTCGCGTGAGTCGGCGGGCGAGATACGCCGCGACCGCGGCCGCGATCACGAGCGCGAGGATCGCCGCTCCGAGCACCGCGCCCCCGGCCGCGCCGAAGGGCCGCGTGTTGACCTCGTCGGCCAGCACGAGCACCGGCGTGAGGCCGCCGATCGGGGTGAGTGGGATCGCGGTGAACACCGTGCTCCCGGCGCGACCTTCCTGGGTGGTCCCGTCCTGCAACGCGGCGGTGTCGAGGTCGTCGACTGCGACCCCGTTCGGCAGCGTCACGATCTCGCCCTGGTCGACGCCGAGCAGCAGACCGAGCACCTCCTGTACGTCGCCGTTGGCGTCGATCCCGATCACGGCGCCGTCCGACGCCTCGAGCGTGGTGTTCACGAGGTTGCGGATCCGCACGATCTGACGCCGGCCGCCCGCCGTCGTGCTCGCGACCTTGGCGGCGGGCAGGCGGGCGATGAGCTGGTCGAGCTCGCCCGCGATGATCTGGCCGTGGTCTTTCAGGTCGCTGCGCGCGGAGTCGAACGACGCGTCGCGCGCGAGGCCGGCGGTGACGAGCGCAGTGAGCACCAACGTGCCGAGCGCGATCGCCACCATCGCGACGAGCAGGCGCGTGCGGAGCTTGCGCCGGGGACCGCTCACGTCGGCCTCGGCGACTCCAAGCGGTACCCGACGCCGCGCACCGTCACGATCGTCGCCGCGTCACCGAGCTTCTTGCGGACCTGCGCGATGTGGACGTCGACGGTGCGAGCATCGCCGAACCAGTCGAAGCCCCACACGCCGTCGAGGATCTGCTGGCGCGACAACGCGAGCCCCGGTCGCTCGGCGAGGAAGCGCAGAAGATCGAACTCCTTGGTCGTGAACTCGACCGGCTCGTCGTGGATGCGCACCTCGCGGCGCCCGGTGTCGATGGTGGCGCCACCGGCCTGCACGACCTCGGGCGCGGGCCCGCCGTCGACCCGGCGCAGCACCGCCTTGACGCGTGCGACCAGCTCGGCGGGGGAGAACGGCTTCGAGAGGTAGTCGTCGCCCCCGAGCTCGAGCCCGAGCACGCGGTCGACCTCACCGTCGCGAGCGGTGAGGAAGATCACAGGGATCTGCGACGTCTGGCGAATCCGCTTGCACACCTCGAGGCCGTCGATGTCGGGGAGTCCGACGTCGAGCACGACGAGTCGGGGGCGCTGGTCGCGCACGGCGTCGAGCCCGGCCTCGCCGGTGGCAGCCTTCAGGACCCGGTACCCCTCCCGCGCGAGGTACAGGTCGACCAGGTCGGCGATGTTCGGCTCGTCGTCGACGACGAGAATGGTTCCCTGCTGCACGCACCCATCGTCGCACGCGTGCGGAGGGCGGAACGTGAGGGTGGTGTGAGCGGAGCGTGAAGGCAGGAGTGGTCGACGGGGCCGCGCCGTAGAGTTGGCGCCGCATGACCGTCCTGGACCAGATCCTCGCGACCAAGCGCGACGAGGTCACGATGCTGCGCCGCCCGGGCGTGCGCGATCTGTTGCGGGGTCAGGCGCTCGATGCCGGTCCGACGCGCGGCTTCGAGGCCGCGCTCCGTCGCGACGACGGTCGTCTCGCGGTCGTGGCGGAGATCAAGCGCAAGTCACCCTCGAAGGGTGACCTCGCCCTCGACCTCGATCCCGCGGCCACCGCGCGCGCCTACGCCGACGGCGGTGCCGCGTGCCTCTCGGTGCTCACCGACGCGCCGTGGTTCGGGGGCGCAGTCGCCGATCTCCACGCCGCGCGCGCAGCCGTCGACGTGCCCGTGCTCCGCAAGGACTTCACCATCGACGAGATCCAGGTGTTCGAGACCCGGGCGGTGGGTGCCGATGCGATCCTCCTGATCGTCGCGGCCCTGCCCGACGACGCCCTCCTCGCCGACCTGCACGCCCTTGCCACCGAGCTCGGCCTCGGCGTGCTCGTCGAGACTCACGACGACGCGGAGCTCGAACGAGCGCTGGGTGCAGGCGCGCGGGTCGTCGGCGTGAACGCCCGCGACCTCGGCACGTTCGACGAGGACCTCGGCCTCAGCGAGCGGTTGGCCAAGCTCGTCCCTCCCGGCGTCACCGCGGTGGCCGAGAGCGCGATCCGGTCGACCGACGACGCGGTGCGCATGGGCGATGCCGGCTTCGACGCGGTGCTGGTGGGCGAGATGCTCGTGCGCTCATCCGATCCGACCTCGGCCGTCCGCGAGCTCGCGGCCGTCACCCAGAGGAGAGGGGAACGCTGATGCGCTACGACCTGCCCGCCGATCGTCTGCCCAGCGCGTGGTTCAACGTGTTGCCGTCGATGCCCGCACCCATGCAGCCGCCGCTGCACCCGGGCACCAAGGAGCCGGTCGGCCCCGACGACCTCGCGCCGCTCTTCCCGATGGCGCTCATCGCGCAGGAGATGTCGGCCGAGCCGTGGATCGACGTGCCCGGCGAGGTGCTCGACATCCTGCGGCTCTGGCGTCCGACGCCGCTGGTGCGCGCCGAGCGCCTCGAACGTGCGCTGGGAACCCCCGCACGCATCTACTTCAAGGACGAGTCGGTGTCGCCCGCCGGCTCGCACAAGCCGAACACCGCGGTCGCACAGGCCTTCTACAACCAGGCCGACGGCACGCGCCGCCTCGCGACCGAGACCGGCGCCGGGCAGTGGGGGACTGCGCTGTCGTTCGCGTGCTCGCAGTTCGACCTCGACTGCAAGGTCTACATGGTGCGGGCGTCGTACGAGCAGAAGCCATACCGCAAGATCCTCATGGAGACGTGGGGCGGCGAGGTCGTGCCGTCGCCCGTCGACGATCCGACGCATCCGGGCTCGCTCGGTCTCGCGATCAGCGACGCCGTGCGTGACGCCGCGACGCGCGACGACACCCACTACTCGCTCGGGTCGGTGCTCAACCACGTGCTCCTTCACCAGACCGTGATCGGTCTCGAAGCCAAGGAGCAGCTGCAGCTCGCCGGCGAGGAACGGCCCGACGTGGTGGTCGGCAGCTGTGGCGGCGGTTCGAACCTCGGTGGGATCGCGTTGCCGTTCGTGGGTGACGACGACGTGCGGCTCGTGGCGGTGGAGCCGTCGTCGTGCCCGACCCTCACCGAGGGCACGTTCGAGTACGACTTCGGCGACACCGCGGGGATGACGCCACTGCTCGAGATGTACACGCTCGGCCACGAGTTCGTGCCGCCGTCGATCCACGCCGGCGGCCTGCGCTATCACGGTGACTCGCCGATCATCTCCACCCTCGTGCAGTGCGGCCGCATGGAGGCGATCGCCTACCCGCAGGGCAAGACGTTCGAGGCGGCGGTGCAGTTCGCCCGCACCGAGGGCAAGGTCCCCGCACCCGAGACCGGCCACGCGATCCGCGCGGTCGTCGACGAGGCGTTGGCGGCGAAGGAGCTGGGCGAGGAGCGCGTGATCCTCTTCAACTACTCGGGCCACGGCCTCCTCGACCTCGCCGCCTACGACGACCACCTCAACGGCCGCCTCATTGACTGAAGGCGATCCGTCTTCCCGTCAAGTTCGCGCCTCGGCGGCGTGCTTCTGACGCCAGAACAGCGTCGCCACGGCGTAGACGACCGCGGCGTAGGTCCAGCCGAGGAGCACGTCGAACACGAAGTGGTCGGCGGTGTACACGAGGGTGAGCGCCATCGCGAGCGTGTACCCGACGAGCACCGGTCGCCAGCGGCGGGTGCGGCTCCAGAAGAACAGCATCACCATGAACGGCGCGGCCGCGTGCAACGAGGGCAGGGCGCCGACGGGGAACGCGAGGTCGCTGTTCTCGCCGAACAACGAGGCGATGCCCGGCGCGCCGAGGTGGTCCCAGATCGCGCGGACGATGCGCTCGGTGTGCTCCATGTCGCCTCTCGAGCTCGCGAGCCACGGCGGGATCGCGGGATACGCGACGTAGGTGAGGAACCCGGCGAACGCTGCCGTGACCACCAGCACGCGGTACCTGCGGAAACCGACGTAGTCGCGGAGCCAGAGCCCGACGGCGATCGCCGGGGTGACCACGAAGTGGCTGAGGTACACGGCCCACGCGACGTAGTCCCACCAGTGCGGGTCGCCGGGGTGCCACAGCTCACGTTGGAGGCGAACGGTCGGCGCGGTGCCGCCGAACAGCCACTCGTCGACGTCGAGCTGCGGCTGCACGTGGGCGCCGGGCGCCAGGCGGTCGGCCAGCTCGTGCAACACCGCGTACGCCAGCAGGATGGCGGCGAAGGGAAGCCAGTCGAGCGCGACGCGCACCCACCCTCGGTCGCTCGCGCCGGTCGTCATCGCGGCACGAATGTACGCCGACCGACGGAAGGGCTCCGGTACCCTCGGACCGTCATGAGGGCCCGGCCATGTGGGTGAAGATCTGCGGCATCACGAACGAGGAGGACGCGCTCCTCACGGTCGCGCTCGGTGCCGATGCGCTCGGGTTCAACCTCGCGCCGGGCAGCCCGCGTCAGGTGACGCCCGAGACCATCGGTGAGATCCTGCATCGCCTCCCACCGGGCATCGTCACCGTCGGGGTGTTCCGCGACGAGCAGCGCGAGAGGGTCGTCGAGATCGTGAACACGCTCGGGCTCGGCGGGGCACAGCTGTCAGGCCGCGAACCGCTCTCCGACGTGCGCTGGATCCGCCAGCGCGTGCCGTTCGTGATCCAGGGGTTCCCGGCGGGGGATCCCGCGCTCGCTGCCGTGGCGAACGGGCCGGTCGACATCGTGCTGATCGACGCCGACGAGCCGGGCTCGGGCACCACCTTCGACTGGGCCCTGGCCGATGCCGTGCCGGCGGGTGTCCGGCTGCTGCTGGCCGGTGGCCTGCATCCGGGGAACGTCGCGCAGGCCATCAGGCGCGTGCGGCCATGGGGTGTCGACGTCGCGACGGGCGTCGAGACCTCGCCCGGCTCGGGGCACAAGGATCCGCGCAAGCTCCGGGCCTTCATCCGTGCCGCACGCGAGGCCATGGGTGACGAGCTCGACGAAGGCGACTGGGCGCCCGACCCCGATCCGCAGGTCGTCCCGTACGACTGGATGTCCGACGGCGCCTGAGTGCTCGACCAAGATCTCGGGTCGGCTCCGTACGATGTGGCCATGAGCGTTCCCGTGCGCGGCGAGCCCGTGCGTCTCGAACCGCCGGGCCCCGAGCCCACCGGACTCGGCCGGTTCGGCGAATTCGGGGGACGGTTCGTGCCCGAGACGCTCGTGCCCGCCCTGATCCAGCTCGAGGACGAGTTCCGTGCCGCGTGGCACGACGACGAGTTCCGCGCCGAGTACGCGGGGCTGCTCGGCTCGTATGCCGGACGGCCCACGCCCGTCACCGAGTGCCACCGGCTCTCCGAGCGCCTCGGCCTGCGCGTGTTCCTCAAGCGTGAGGACCTGACCCACACCGGCTCCCACAAGATCAACAACGTGCTGGGCCAGGCGATGATCACGCGCCGCATGGGCAAGCAGCGGGTGATCGCGGAGACGGGTGCGGGCCAGCACGGCGTCGCCACCGCCACCGCCGCCGCGCTCTTCGGGCTCGACTGCCTCGTGTTCATGGGCGCGGTCGACGTCGAGCGCCAGGCGCTCAACGTGTTCCGCATGAAGCAGCTCGGGGCCGACGTCGTACCGGTCACCGCCGGCAGCGCCACGCTGAAGGACGCGATCAACGAGGCGCTGCGCGACTGGGTCGCGTCGGTGGAGAGCACGCACTACTGCCTCGGCACCGCCGCCGGCCCGCATCCGTACCCGTGGATGGTGCGCGAGTTCCAGCGGGTGATCGGTGACGAAGCGCGCGCGCAGTGCCGAGCGCTGCTCGACGGCGAGGACCCCGAGTGGGTCGTGGCGTGCGTCGGCGGTGGGTCGAACGCGATCGGCACCTTCGCGGGCTTCCTCGACACCGACGCGCGCCTCGTGGGTGTCGAGCCGGCCGGCCACGGCCTCGAGAGCGGTCAGCACGGTGCCGCGGTCAACCGGGGCGTGCCGGGCGTGCTCCACGGCGCCCGGTCGCTCTACCTCCAGGACGAAGACGGCCAGATCCGCGAGGCGCACTCGATCAGCGCCGGGCTCGACTACCCGGGGGTCGGGCCCGAGCACGCGCAGCTCGCAGCGGACGGCCGGGCCGTGTACGAAGCAGCCACCGACGACGAGGCCATCGCGGGCTTCCAGCTCCTCAGCGTGACCGAGGGCATCGTCCCCGCGCTGGAGTCGGCGCACGCGATCGGCTGGTTGGCCCGAGAGGCCGGACGCGCGGTGCCGCCCGGATCGACCGTGCTCGTCACGCTCTCGGGCCGCGGCGACAAGGACGTCGCGCAGATCGCGGAGCGCCTCACCGGGGAGTCGCTCACGTGAGCATCGAGGCGCAGCTGCGCGCACGGCGCGACGAGGGTCGCAAGCTCTTGGTGCCGTACCTCACGGGTGGGCTCGACGACGAGTGGGTCGACGTGCTGCGCGCGGTCGCCGCCGCGGGCGCCGACGCGGTCGAGATCGGGATCCCGTTCTCCGACCCGGTGATGGACGGCCCCGTCATCCAGCTGGCATCACAGCTGGCCCTCGCACGCGGTGCGTCGCCCACCAGCGTGATCACCGAAGCGTCGAAGTACGACGGCGACGTGCCGCTCGCGGTCATGACCTACGTGAACCTGGTCGGGCACATGGGCTACCGGCGCTTCGCCGCCGCGCTCTCCGACGCCGGGATCTCGGGTGCGATCCTCCCGGATCTCCCGCTCGACGAGCTCGACCCATGGGCCGAAGCCGCGGACGCGCACGACATCGAGACGGTGCTGCTCGCCGCGCCGACCACACCCGACGACCGCCTGCAGGCCATCTGCGCGCGGTCGCGAGGCTTCGTCTACGGCGTCTCGCTGATGGGCGTCACCGGCGAGCGCACGTCGTTGGCCGCGCAGGCGGCGGAGATGGGCCGACGCTGCAAGGCGGTCACCGACACCCCGGTGCTGCTCGGCGTGGGGATCTCGAACGCCGAGCAGGCGGTCGAGGCGTCGCAGCACGCCGACGGCGTCGTCGTCGGGAGCGCCCTGGTGCGACGCCTGCTCGAGGGTGGCGGACCCGACGCCGCGCACACGTTCGTCGCCGAGCTGCGTGCTGCGCTCGACGCCTCGGCCTGAGCCGCGCGCAGGGTGATCAAGTACCTCGGGTCGAAGCGGCGACTGGTGCCCGTGCTCGCGCGCATCTGCGACGCGGCGGCGGCCCGGACCGCGCTCGACCTCTTCACCGGCACCACCCGCGTCGCGCAGGCGTTCAAGCAGTGCGGCGCGACCGTCACCGCGGTCGACACCGCTCGTTACGCCGAGGTGTTCGCGCAGTGCTACATCGCCACCGACGCGACGACCGTCGACAAGGACGCGCTGCACGACGCGCTCGACGACCTGCGCGCCGTCGCCCCCGGGCCGGGCTACTTCACCGACACCTTCTGCGTGCAGTCGCGCTACTTCCAGCCCCACAACGGCGAGAAGATCGACGCGGTGCGCTCCGCCATCGCCAGGGACCACGCCGGGACGTGGCTGGAGCCGATCCTGCTCACGAGCCTCATCGAGGCTGCGGACCGGGTCGACTCCACCACCGGTGTGCAGATGGCCTATGTGAAGCGGTGGGCACCCCGGTCGGCGAAGCCACTCGAGCTGCGAACACCCGACCTGCTCGCCGGCACCGGGCACGCAGTGCGCGGCGACGCCTGCGAGGTCGTGAGCACGCTGGGCGAGTTCGACCTCGCGTACCTCGACCCGCCCTACAACCAGCACCGCTACTTCACCAACTACCACGTGTGGGAGACGCTCGTCGCCTGGGACGCGCCCGAGCACTACGGAGTGGCGTGCAAGCGCGTCGATGCGCGCGACGAGCACACCAAGAGCGTGTTCAACCGCAAACGCGAGATGCCCGACGCCTTGCGACAGGTCGTGTCCGACGTGCGTGCGCGCACCCTGGTGCTGTCGTACAACGACGAGTCGTGGATCGCCCTCGACGAGCTCGTCGAGCTGTGTCGCGTGCGCGGCGCGGTGGAGGTGCTGTCGTTCGACTCGGCGCGCTACGTCGGGGCCCGCATCGGCATCCACAACCCGCGGGGTGAGAAGGTCGGTACGGTGTCGCACGTGCGCAACCAGGAGTACCTGCTGATCGCGGGGGAGCGGCGCGACGTCCGTCGCCTGAGCGCGGCGGCACGAACGGCGGAGGCATCGTGATCGAGCCCGACCCCAACTGCGACCTCTGCGAGGCGGCGCGGATCACCCCGTGGTTCCACGAGGACGACGTGTGCTGGATCGCGGAGTGCGAGATCTGCGAG
>DASUMF010000382.1:0-8209 GCA_036277835.1 Acidimicrobiia bacterium | reverse complement strand
GCATCAAGCCAGTCACACCCAGAGACAGACCCGACCCAGGACCGGACCCACAGTCTGGGATAAGCGTCACACCCGGGTGTGATGCTCCGGGGGTCACTTCCCCTGATCCTCCCCGGAGCTGAGCATGATCACCGTCGACTGCGCCGAGTGCGCGATGCGCGACACCGACGTCTGTACCGACTGCGTCGTCACCTTCATCGTCAACCGCTGCCCGGGCGAGGCCCTCGTCATCGACGTCGAGGAGGAGCGGGCGGTCCGCATGATGGCGCGGGCCGGGCTGGTGCCCGAGCTGCGCCACGCCTCCGGCGCGTGACCCCGCAGCGGCGCTAGCGTCCTGGCGCCGACGACGGCCGGCACCAGCAGCTCTCAGGAGGACGGCTCGCGTGTACCCGGATTCGCTCGACTTCGCGCTGTTGCTCTCGCGGGTGTGGATCGCAGTGATGATCTTCATGCACGGCTGGCGGCACCTCAACGCGATCCGCTCCGGCCCGGGGATGGCCAACTGGTTCGAGAGCCTCGGGCTCAAGCCGGGGTGGCTCCACGCGCAGATCGTCACCGCCACCGAGCTCGCGTTGCCGGCGCTGCTCGTGCTCGGCTTCCTCACGCCACTCGCCTACGGGGGCGTGTGCTCGCTCATGGTCGTGGCGTTCATCACGAACCACCTCAAGAACGGCTTCTTCATCAACACCACCAAAGAGGGCTACGAGTACGTCGTGACGGTCGCGGTCGTGAGCATCACCCTCGGCGCCATCGGCCCCGGCGAGTGGTCGCTCGACAACGCGCTCGACTTCTCGTTCCCCTTCGACCCGGGCAAGGCCCTGCTCATCACCGCGCTGGTCGGCATCGGCGGCTCGGCGCTCTTCCTGGCCACGTTCTGGCGGCCGCCGAAGGGAACCCCCGCGTCGTGAGCAACGGGCCGGCGCGTCGCGGCCGCGAAGGTGCACGCAGCGTGAAGGGAGCTCGATGGGCAGCATTGCGCTCGACCATGTGAGCAAGCGCTTCGACGGCACCACCGCGGTCGACGACCTCACCCTCGACGTGGCCGACGAGGAGTTCCTCGTGCTGCTCGGGCCGTCGGGCTGCGGGAAGTCGACGGCGCTGCGCATGATCGCGGGGCTCGAGCAGCCCACCGAGGGGTCGATCCGCATCGGCGAGCGCGTCGTCACCCACGTGGAGCCGAAGGATCGCGACATCGCGATGGTGTTCCAGAGCTACGCGCTGTACCCGCACATGACCGTGCGTCGCAACATCGAGTTCCCGTTGCGCTCGCGCAACGTCGGCTCGGCCGAGCGGGGCACGCTCGTGGCCGAGGCCGCGGAGAGCCTCGACCTCACCGAGCTGCTCGACCGCAAGCCCGCGCAGCTCTCGGGTGGCCAACGTCAACGCGTCGCGCTGGCGCGCGCCATCGTCCGCCGTCCGCAGGCGTTCCTGATGGACGAGCCGTTGTCGAACCTCGACGCCAAGCTCCGGGTGCAGACGCGCGCGGAGCTCGTGGAGCTGCAGCGACGCCTGTCGGCCACCGTGCTCTACGTCACCCACGACCAGGTCGAAGCGATGACGATGGGGCACCGCATCGCCATCCTCGAGCGCGGCGTGCTGCAGCAGGTCGGCCCGCCCCAGGAGGTGTACGCGCGTCCCGCGAACCTCTTCGTCGCCCGCTTCATCGGCAGCCCACCGATGAACACGGTCGCGGGCACGATCGTCGCGGAGGGGGAGAGCGCGTGGGCTGTGCTTCCCGGCGGTCGCGTGCCGCTCTCGGCGGACCTCGCGCACGCCCTGCGCGCCGCCGGTCTCCACGACGTCGTCGTCGGCGCGCGCCCCGAAGACCTGCGCTTCGGATCGGGCCCCGAGGGCCTGCAGGCGGTCGTGGTGGCGGTCGAGTCGCTCGGCCACGAACGTCACGTCGCATGTCGCCTCGACGACGGCCAGATGGTCATCGTGCGCCAGGCGGTGCAGGACGCCGCGCCCGCGCCCGACGAGGCGGTGCGGATCGTCTCCGACCTCGACGCGATCCACCTGTTCGACCCCGACGGCGGCGCGAGGGTCGGGTGACCGTCACGGTCGATCCCGCACCCGCCGCCGGCCCCGCGCCGGAGCCGGGACCGGCGCCCGAAGCGAAGCCGAGCTGGCTGCGTTCGCGAAAGGCCAAGGAGACCGGGCTCGCCGCGCTGCTGCTCGGCCCGTCGCTCGTGATCTTCGGCGTGTTCATCTTCTATCCGCTCGTGCACAACGTGTATCTCGGCTTCTTCCGCAGCCCGCCGTTCCCCGGGTTGCCGAAGCGCTACGTCGGGTTCGACCAGTACCGCGACGTGCTCGGCTCCACCGAGTTCTTCGACAGCTTGCGCACCACGATCGTGTTCGCGGTGATGACGGTGCCCGTCGGCATCGCGCTCGGACTGGGGCTCGCCGTGCTCGCGCACCAGCAGCTGCGCGGCATCGCGGTGTACCGCACGTTCTTCTCGTCGACCGTCGCGACCTCGGTGGCCGTCGCCGCGGTGATCTTCGGCACGTTGATGAACCCGCAGGTCGGACTGCTCCCGTGGCTCGGGATCTCCACCGTTCCTCCCATCCTGCAGAACCCGACGTGGGCGCTCCCCGCGGTCGCGATCACCACCATCTGGCAGACGCTGGGACTCACCTTCATCCTCATGTCGGCCGGGCTGCAGGGCGTGCCCGACGAGTTGCTCGAAGCGGCGCGCGTCGACGGCGCGGGCGCGTGGTCGCGGTTCTGGCACGTCACGTTGCCGATGCTCTCGCCCACGATCTTCTTCGCGGTGGTGATCGGCTCGATCTTCGCGTTCCAGACCTTCGGCCAGATCGACCTGCTCACGGGCGGCGGGCCGTTGAAGAAGACGAACGTGCTCACCTACTTCATCTACACCGAGCTCGGCAACGACCCCGGCAAGGCCGCGGTGCTCGCGGTCGCGCTCTTCCTGCTCACCCTGCTGCTCGCACTCGCACAGATCCGGCTCCTCGAGCGGAGGGTCACCTATGAGCGCTGAGGTTGCATCCGCTGTTGCGCCGGGACGCGGGAAGCGGCGACTCAAGAAGGTCGGGCAGTACACGCTCCTCACCGTGCTCGCGGCGGTCGTGTTGTTCCCGATCTACATCACGGTCGTCGACTCGCTGCTGCGACCCGAGCAGATCACCACGCAGCCACCCAAGTTCTTCCCGACCGATCCGCAGTGGAGCTCCTACCAGGAGGCGTGGAACGCCGGGAACATGGGGCTGTACCTGAAGAACAGCTTCATCGTCACCGCGGTGATCACGATCGGTCAGGTCGTCACCGCGGTGCTGGCGGGCTACGCGTTCGCGTTCCTCACCTTCCCGTTCAAGCGCACCCTGTTCGTCGTGTTCCTCGCCACGCTGATGGTGCCGTTCGAGGTCACGATCGTCACCAACGTCACCACCGTCGCCGACCTCGGTTGGTACAACAGCTATGCGGGCCTCGCGGTGCCCTTCCTCGCGACGGGGTTCGGCGCGTTCCTGATGCGCCAGGCGTTCCTCACCCTCCCGAACGACCTGCACGACGCCGCCTCGCTCGACGGCTACGGGCACTGGCGGTTCATGACCCGTGTCGCGGTGCCACTGGCCCGACCGGCGGTCGCCGCGCTCACCGTCTTCGCGTTCCTCGGGGCCTGGAACCAGTACCTGTGGCCGCTGCTCGTCACCCGCGACGACCAGTACCGCACGGTGCAGATCGGTCTGAAGCAGCTGCGCGGCCTGTCGATCCAGGACATCAACGTCACGTTCGCCGGGGCGATCATCGCCGTCGTGCCCCTCGTGATCCTCCTGCTCGCCTTCCAGAAGCAATTGGTGCGGGGCCTGACCGCAGGTGCGGTCAAGGGTTAGGCCATGATGTCGGTATGAAGCAGAAGCTGACAGGGATGTGCCTCGCCGCGATGGTGGCGGTGAGCGGTCTGCTCGCGGTTGCGGCGGAGGCGCCGAGCGCGGTGGCGCAGACGTCGACGTCGTGCCCGCTCAACGCGCTGAAGAAGGCATCGAAGCCGGTGGAGATCACCATGTGGCACTCGATGCCCCAGCAGAACGAGAAGACCCTGCAGGCGCTGGCCGACCAGTTCAACTCGTCGCAGTCCGACGTGAAGGTCAACCTCGTCAACCAGATCGACTACGCCGCGACGTTCACCAAGTACAAGGCCGGGCTCGAGAGCGGTGAGCTGCCCGACATCGTCCAGCTCCAGGAGACCGAGCAGCAGCAGATGATCGACACCGGCAGCATCGTGCCGTCGGGCGTCTGCGCCAAGGCCGACAAGTACAGCTTCTCCGACTTCCTGCCCCGCATCGTCAGCTACTACACGGTCGACGGGAAGATGTACGCGATGCCGTTCAACACCTCGGGTCCCGTCCTCTACTACAACAAGAAGAGCTTCACCGCCGCCGGGCTCGACCCCGAGAAGCCGCCCGCCACGCTCGACGAGGTCCGCTCCGCGTCGGAGAAGCTCAAGGCCGCGGGCGTCGTGAACGGCGCGCCGTTCGCGCTGAAGCTCGAGCCCGGCTACGTGGAGCACTGGCTCGGGCTTGCCAACAAGCTGTTCGTGAACCAGTCGAACGGCCGCAAGGGTCGCACCACCGCGTCGGTGCTGAACAGCTCCACCGGGAAGCAGATCTTCAGCTGGCTCGGCGGGATGGTGAAGGACGGCCTCGCGGCCACCAACTCCGACCTCGGAACGGGCAACTTCGACAACCTGCTCGGCATCGGCGCGGGGAACCACGCCATGACGATCGACACCAGCGCTTCGCTCGGCACCATCACGTCGGTGCTCGGTGGCGGCGGGTACCCCAACGTCGACATCGGGGTCGCGCCGATGCCCGCGTTGCAGACCGGCAAGGGCGGCGTGCTCGTGAGTGGCGGCGCGCTCTACATCGTGAACAAGTCGGCGCCCGAGAAGCAGGCCGCTGCGTGGCAGTGGGAGAAGTTCCTCGACGACACTGCGTCGCAGGCCACGTGGGCGGTGGGGACCGGCTACGTGCCGATCCGCAAGAGCGCGGCCCAGAGCAAGACCATGCAGGACTTCTGGGCGCAGAACCCCTTCTACAAGGTCGCCTACGACCAGCTGCTCAACGGGCCGGTCACGCCGGCCACCGCGGGCTCGGTGATCGGCAACTACGTCGGGGTGCGCAACGCGGTGCGCGACGGGGAGAACTCGATGTTCCTCAACGGCACCGCGCCCGACGCAGCGCTGAAGTCCACCGCGTCGAACGCCACGTCGCAGATCAAGGACTACAACGACCGGCTCGGCGTCGGCTGACGTCGAGGCGGCCTCACCTGGTCGAACCCAGCGGCTTCACGGAGTCGATGAGCTGCTGATTGGTCAACACGAGCGCGTTGTACGCGTCGATGCGCGCGTTGGCCTCTGACACGAGCGCGTTGTGCTGGTCCACGAGTGCGTTGGCGGTCTCGACCGCGCGGTTCTGGGGGTCGACGAGGTCGTTCGACGCCGCGATCCGCCCGTCTGCTCGCAGGTGGTCGATCTCGTCGGCGAGGCGCTGGGCCTCCGCGCCGGCGGCGTCTGCCTGGTCCCCGAGCTCGTCGACCTCCGACTGCAAGGTCGTGATCTCGGCATCGAGCGCGGTGAGCTGCGACTCGAGGTCGTCGAAGACGTGCTCGTAGGCCGCCGACGCCGCGACGACGACCGCACGGTGACGGAAGTACTTCCCGTAGTACCGCTCGAGCTTCGGCGGGAGGTGCGCCACCTCGGTGCCCAGCCGGGAGTGGCGCTCGCCGGCGCGTTCGCGCGGGGGATAGTCGGTGAGCGCGTCGCGGAGGGACGCGCCCGACGACGAGGCGTAGAACTTCGCCGTCATCGCATCGACCGTGCGCCGCTCCTCGCGTGGCAGACGCGCGTACACGGCGTGCAGCATCTCGTGCGCGGCGGTGACCGCCATGCCGCTCGCCAGCTCGGGGCGGTCGATGCGCAGCACGTGGATGCGGTCGCGATTCGGGACGAAGCATCCGAGGACCACGGTGTCGGGTGCCTCGAACACGGGACAGTGGTCCGCGAACGTGGCCCGGTCGTCGACCGTGGGTCGCGCCGCCAGGTAGACGCGCTGCGCCGCGGGCGTCATCGAGGCGTCGGTCGCCAGGGCGCGCGCGACGACGGACGCGGGCGAACGGGTCACCGCGCCGGCCGGGGCCGACAGCACGACGAACGCGCCGGCGACCAGCCCGATCAGTCCCCTCCGGATCTGAAAGTTGGTCAGCCGCGCTCTTCGATCGGGACGTACGGGCGCTTGGTCGGGCCGACGTAGATCTGACGAGGACGGCCGATCTTCGTGGCCGAGCTCTCGATCATCTCCTTCCAGTGCGCGATCCAGCCGGGCAGCCGGCCGATCGCGAACAGGACGGTGAACATGTCGGTGGGGAAGCCCATCGCGCGGTAGATCAGGCCCGAGTAGAAGTCGACGTTCGGGTAGAGCTTGCGCTCGATGAAGTACTCGTCGCTCAACGCGACCTGCTCGAGCTGGAGTGCGAGGTCGAGCAGGTGGTCGCGCCGGCCGAGCTCGGTGAGCACGTCGTCGCACGTCTGCTTGAGGATGCGGGCCCGCGGGTCGTAGTTCTTGTAGACGCGGTGCCCGAAGCCCGACAGCTTGAACGGGTCGTTCGGGTCCTTCGCCTTCGCGACGAACTTGGAGACGTCGTCGCCGTTGGCGGCGATGTCCTCGAGCATCTCGATGACCTTCTGGTTCGCGCCGCCGTGCAGGGGGCCCCAGAGCGCGTTGATGCCGGCCCCGATGGCCGCGTACACGTTCACCTCGCTCGAGCCGACGAGGCGCACGGTCGAGGTGGAGCAGTTCTGCTCGTGGTCGGCGTGCAGGATGAGCAGCTTCTTCAGCGCGTTGACGACGACCGGGCTCACCTCGTAGCGCTCCGAAGGGACGGAGAACATCATGGTGAGGAAGTTCTCGATCAGGTCGAGCTCGTTGTTCGGGTACACGAACGGCTGACCGATCGACTTCTTGTAGGCGTAGGCCGCGATCGTGGGCAGCTTGGCCATGAGTCGCACGATCGACTGCTGGACCTGCTCGGGGTCCTTCGGGTCGAGGCTGTCGAGGTAGAAGGCCGACTGCGCGGTGACCACCGACGACAGCGTGGCCATCGGGTGTGCGTCCTTGGGGAACCCGCCGAAGAACCGCTTCACGTCTTCGTGCACGAGCGTGTGCTTGCGGATGTCGCGGCTGAACTGGTCGCGCTGGGCCCGGTTGGGCAGCTCGCCGTAGATGAGCAGCCACGCCGTCTCGAGGTAGGACGGGTTCGGTACGTTGACGAGGTCTTCGATGTCGATGCCGCGGTAGCGCAGGATGCCGGCCTCGCCGTCGATGAACGTGATCGCCGACTCGCACGCGGCGGTGTTCATGAACGCGTTGTCGAGGGTGACCATCCCGCTCTGGCTGCGCAGCTTCGCGATGTTGACCGCCGTCTCGCCTTCGGTGCCAACGACGATCGGGAGCTCGTACTCCCGCTCACCACGGCGGAGGATGGCAGGCGGCTCGCTCATCGAAGGGCTCCTCGAAGGGGTGGTCGGTACCTCGTCGACCCCAGGCTACCGTCACGCGAATGCGACTCCCACAGGGTGTGTCTCGCCGCGACGGCGACGGCGCGGTCGCGGTGGGTGAACAACCGCTGACGACCGAGGCCGCGCGGCCGCCGCGGGCAGGCGTGCTGCGCCACCTCTTCCCGTGGTGGGCGGTCGTCGCGCCGTGGCTCGTCTCTCGGGTGCTCTCCATCGGCGTGATGCTCGCGGCGATCCACGATCCGTTCCGTGGCGGACGCTTCACCCAGCTCGTGCTCAAGTGGGACGGCGCCTACTACGTCGGGATCGCCCGTACCGGCTACGGCCCGGTCGACGTCCGGTTCCCGCGCTGGGCGTTCTTCCCCGGGCTCCCGGGGGTGATCCGGGTGCTCCGCGAGCTCGGGAACGACGAGGTGCTCGTCTTCGCCCTGAACCAGCTCGTCTTCCTGGTCGCGCTCGCGGGGGTGTACCGGATCGCGCAGCGGTACGGGAGCCCGCGGGCCGCGCTGCTCGCGGTGTGGGCGCTCGCGCTGTTCCCCGCGTCGTTCGTGTTCTCGATGACCTACGCGTCGTCGCTGTTCCTGGCCGCCTCGGTCTGGGCGTTCGTGCTCGTCGAGGAGCACCACCGCCCGTCGTGCGACGTCTGGGCCGGCGTCCTGGCAGCCGGCGCGGCGCTG
>DASUMF010000381.1:0-4990 GCA_036277835.1 Acidimicrobiia bacterium | reverse complement strand
CGTCCTCGTAGAGCACGTGGGGACGCTCGGCGCCCGACGACTCGCTGGGTGACTGCGTGGTCTCGTCCCACGACGTGACCGTGACACCGTCGAAGCGCGCGGTCGCCTTGAGGCCGCCGAAGAACACCCCCGGCGCACCGGTCACGAGGCGCACCTCGGTCACGTCGGGCGCCGCGACCAGGAGCGACGTGCCCGGCGCCTGCACGAACGCGGTGAGGATCTCGATCACACCCGGCGAGGGCTCACGGATCCACGACGGGTCGTCGACCAGCCGCACCACGTCGGGGAGCCCGATCGGCGTCGCGCCGCTCACCGGGATGCGCCGCTCGAGCCGTCCGGCAACGACAAGCTCCACCGCGTCGGGTGCCAGGCGGATCCCGCGCACGTCTGCCGGATAGCCCTCACACGGGTACGACACCGCGTTGACCCAGTCGGGGAACACGCTGGTGAGGTCGCGCTCGGCGTTGGTGCCGTTGTAGTTGTTGCCGGTGGCCGTCTTGCTGCAGCTCCCCGCTTCGTCGTCGGCCGCCGCGGCCGGCGGCGCGGGCGCAGCCAGGAGCACGACGGCGGGCGCGACCGCGAAGCACGCGACGATCCCGAGGAGCGCCGCGACCAACGAGCGCGACGGGCGACGCCTCATACGCGGGTCACCTCGCCGTCGACCACCGCGACACGTCGCGTGAGCCAGCGCTGCGTCGTGAGCGTGAGGAGCGCGTAGATCTTGACCGTCGCCATCACGAACGTCAGCAGGATGAAGGCCGGGAGGATCACGAGGTCGACGGGTCGACGCCGGAAGTGGGGTGCGAGCTTCGCCGCCCGGCTCACCAACCACCAGGAGACCAGGATCGCCGCGAAGCTGTAGCGACCGTCGATCAGCGCGAGCACGAAGAACGCCGGCGAGATCAGCAGGGTGAAGCTGGAGACCGCCTTGTCGAGCATCGTGAACGTGAGGAACGGGTAGCGGTAGACCCAGCCCTGCCAGAGCGCGCGCAGGTCGGACCGCCACGTGTTGCGGCTCCATCGCAGGCGCTGCAGGAAGAACTCGCGCGGCTTCGACGGGAAGGTCGACCACACGCGCGCGGTGCGTTGCATGTAGGTGCGGTGGCCGTGCGCCAGCAGCAGCGTGGTGAGGCGCTTGTCGTCGCCCGAGTTGCACGGCTTCCCCGCGAACGACTCCGAGATGAACTCGTCACCGACGGTGAGCAGGAACCCCCGCCGGTACACAGCCGTGCGTCCGGACAGGCACGACACCGCTTGCCCGACGACGGTCTGCGCGGCGTTCTCGTCGAAGTAGCGGTAGTCGAGGTAGATGTCGTTGACGCGCTCGAGGAACGACGCCGGGTTGTAGACGTTCTGGCGCGTCCCGACACCGAAGATCGCGGGGTCGGCGAACGGCTCGCACACGCGGTCGGACACGTCGCGCGCCCAGATCGTGTCGGAGTCGACGAGGGCGACGAGCGACGTCTGCGCGTGCTCCCATCCCAGCTTCAGCGCCGGGCGCTTCCCCGGCACGTCGGTGACGATGACCTGAACGGGATGCGTCAGGGCGAGCTCGTTCGCGACCGCGAGGCACGCCTCGTCGGTGGCGTCGATGACGCAGATGACCTCGACGACCCAGTCGTTCTCGAGCCACGACGACACCGCGTAGCGGAAGATCCGCGGATCCTCCTCGTACACCGGCGTCACGACCGTGATGAGCTCGCGGTGGTCGCTGCGGAACGGCTGGTACTGCGACGCGGGGATGCGACGAACGAGCCAGCAGCACCAACGGAACAAGCCGAGCGCGCCGAGGGGTATCAGGTACCACAGGTGGAGAACGTTGCCCATGCCCACGCCCCTCCCCTGCCCCAGGGGGAACGATGTCGCTCACGCACGGTATTGGCGCTTCGTTGCGCGCACGTTGCCTGGCGGTTTCGCTCGGGCGAACGGAAGGTTGCCGGTAGCTACCGACCGTGACGCGTGACATGAACCCCTCGCGCGTGGGTCGGGTCGGCGCGGACGCTAGGTCTCGAGGCCACGCAGGGTCGCGTCGTGTTCGGCCACGACCGCGTCGATGGCCCGCTGGCGCAGGGTCGCGAGGTCGATCTCGCTCAACGTGCGCTCGGCCGAGCGGAAGCGCAACCCGAACGCGAGGCTGCGCCGGCCGTCGCCCAGCGCGTCGCCCCTGAACTCGTCGAAGCACCGGACGTCTTCGAGGGCGTCGCCGCCGGCGCGACGCAACGTGCGCTCGATCGCGCCCGCGGGGACCGACGCGTCGACCACGAACGCGAGGTCGAGCGACGATGCGGGGAACCGCGACGGGGCCACGTAGGCCTGCGCGCGCCGCGGCGCGGCCGCCAGCGCGTCGGCGTCGATCTCGAAGGCGACCACCGGGGCGACGAGGTTCAGGGCGTCGAGCACCTCCGACGCCACTTCGCCGACCGCGCCGACGTCGGTGCCACCCACGATCACGCGCGCGGCGCGGCCGCGTCGGTAGCCCGCGGTGTCGGCCGCGACCAGCTCGAGCTCGGCGATCCGCAGCGCGTCGGTGATCGCGTGCAGCGCGTCGACCGCGTCGTGCACGTCGAGGGGGCGGTCGGGCTCGACCGGGGTGCGGCGCACGACACCGGAGAGGACCGCCGCGACGTGTTCGGGCTCGTCGGGCAGCGGCACCGGGCTCGATTCGAGCGGCGCGAGGAAGACCCGACCCTGCTCGAACAACGCGACGTCGACCAAGCCGTGCGATCGGTTGTAGGCGACGGCACGGAGCAGCCCGGGCAGGATGCCGGTGCGCAGGACCGACTCCTCGGCCCGCAAGGGGTTGGTGGCCCGGATCATCCGATCGACGGGCGCGCCGGCGCGCTCGAGATCGGCCGGCGCGACGAGCGAGAGCGTGATCGCCTCGGAGAGCCCGAGCCCGACCAGCGCGTCGGCGATCGTGCGGCGGTCGTGCTGGCGCGCCGAGAGCGCGCCGACCTGCCCGTGGGTGTCGGGGCGGGTGCGACCGATGCGGTCGAACCCGATGCGGCGCGCCACCTCCTCGACGAGATCGATCTCGCGGTCGAGGTCGGGACGGAACGACGGTGGCGTCGCCACCAGGGCACCGTCTCCGTCGCTGAACGGCACAGCAGCATCGAGGTCGATGCCGAGCGGCGCGAGGGCGTCCCACACGTCTTCCGCGTCGAGGTCGGTGCCGAGCAGCGCGTTGACGCGGGCGGTGCGCACCCGGATCCGCGGCCGCTCGAACGGCGAGGGGTACTGGTCGACCGCGTCGGGCGCCACCTCCGCCGCCGCCACGAGCGCGAGCAGCTCCATCGCCCGCTCCGCGTTGACGGCGACCGCGTCGGGATCGATGCCGCGCTCGAAGCGCGCGCTGGATTCGCTGCGCAGCTTGAGTCGCTTCGACGATCGGGCGATGCCGAGGCGGTCGAAGTACGCCGACTCGAGGAGGATCTCGGTGGTCGCGTCGGACACCTCCGAGGTGGAGCCGCCCATGATCCCCGCGATGGCCTGGGGCGCGCGCTCGGCGTCGCAGATCAGGAGGTCTTCGGAGGTGAGCTCGCGCTCGACGCCGTCGAGCGTGGTCATGGTCTCGCCGTCGGCTGCGAGGCGCACGACGATGCCGCGACCGGCGAGGCGCGAGAGGTCGAACGCGTGCAGCGGCTGGTTGCGCTCGAGCAGCACGTAGTTGGTGACGTCGACGACGTTGCTGATCGGGCGCATCCCCGCCTTCACCAGCCGTTGCGCCATCCACGCCGGCGACTCGCCCATCGTGACGCGCGCGACCCGTCCGAGATAGCGCGGGCAACGGTCGGGCGCGTCGATGGCGACGGTGATGTCGTTGGCGACGGCTCGGCCCCCAAGCGAGGAGTCCGTGGGCGCGTGGGGCCCGGGCACGTCGAGGGGCAACGAGAAGTGGGCCGCGAGCTCGCGCGCCACGCCGACGATGCACATCGCGTCGGGGCGGTTGGGCGTGATCGCGAGGTCGAAGATGACGTCGTCGAGCCCGAGCAGCTCCCGCACGTCGGCGCCGAGTGGCGCGTCGGCATCGAGCGACACGATGCCCGAGTGGTCGTCGCCGAGGCCGAGCTCCTTGGCCGAGCAGAGCATGCCGTCGGACACCTGGCCGCGGATCTTGCGCCGCTCGAGCGTGAACCCGCCAGGCAGCGTTGCGCCGGCCGGCGCGAACGGCGCCACCATGCCGGCGACCACGTTCGGCGCGCCGCACACGACGCGCGTGGTGCCGGCGCCGAAGTCGACGTCGACCAGCGAGAGCTTGTCGGCGTCGGGGTGCTTCACGACGTCGAGCACTCGCGCGGCGATCACACCCGTGATCTCCTCGCCCGGCTGCTCGACGCCGTCGACCTCGAGCCCGAGCTGGTTCAGCGCCGCGACGAGATCCGGCACCGGCGCGTCGACCGGGGTGAACTCGCGAATCCAGGAAAGAGGCGCGCGCATCAGTACTGGGCCAGAAATCTGACGTCGTCGTCGAAGAACGTCTTGATCTCGTCGACGCCGTAGCGGATCATCGCGATCCGCTCGAGGCCGAAGCCGAACGCGAAGCCCGAGTGCTCCTCGGGGTCGATCCCGACCCGCTGCAGCACGTCGGGGTCGACCATCCCGCACCCGCCGAGCTCGATCCAGCCCGTCTGCGAGCACACCCGACACCCTGCGCCGTCGCAGAAGATGCAGCTCACCGCGAGCTCTGCCGACGGCTCGGTGTACGGGAAGAAGTCGGGGCGGAACCGTGTGCGGATCTTGTCGTCGTGCAGCATCGCCCGCACGAACGTCTCGATCGTGCCGAACAGGTCGGCCAGCGTGATCCCGCGGTCGACGGCGAGCGCCTCGATCTGGTGGAAGACCGGCGAGTGGCGCGCGTCCAACGTCTCGTTGCGGTACACGCGCCCGGGTGCGACCACGTAGATGGGCGGCGTCATCGTCTCCATGGTGCGGATCTGTACCGGCGACGTGTGCGTGCGCAGCAGCACCTGCTCGGGATCGCCGAGCTCGA
>DASUMF010000380.1:0-5129 GCA_036277835.1 Acidimicrobiia bacterium | reverse complement strand
TTCACCGTCGAGCACGGGTTCCACCGGTTCATCCGGCGTGGCCTCCTCCTCGACGCCCTGCTGGGGCGCGCCGACGACCTCGTGCGTGAGCTCGGTCGGGAGCTGCTCGAGCGCGGACGCGTTCCCCGCACCCCGCAGCTGCGCGAGCAGGTGACGTCGTTCGCGTGAGCGACGACGACGCGCTCGCGCTGGTCGACGAAGCGCTCCTGGTGGAGCGCATCGCTGCCGTTGCGCCGCTCGCCGACGAGATCACGATCGACGTGCTGAGCGGCGGGCGCTCCAACCTCACCTACCGGGTGCGGTCGGGCCCGCACGACTACGTGGTGCGGCGCCGGCCGATGGGACCGGTCGCCAAGGGCGCCCACGACATGGCGCGCGAGCACCGCGTGCTCGCCGCGCTCCAGGGCAGTGGGCTCCCGATCCCGACCGTGTACGGCTTCTGGGACGACGAGCGGGTCGTCGGCGCGCCCTTCTACGTCATGAGCTACGTGGCCGGGTCGGTGTTCCACGGTCCCGACGACGTCGCGACGCTCAGCGAGTCCCAGGCGCGCGCGATCTCCGAGGCCACCGTCGACGTGCTCGACCGGCTCCACCGGGTCGACCCCGCCGCCGTCGGCCTGGGCGAGCTCGGACGCCCCGACGGCTTCGTGGCGCGACGGATCGGGCGGTGGCTCGAGCAGTGGCGCGCGGGCGACTACCGCGACCATCCGCTCGTGGAGCCCATCGGTGCCGAGCTCGCCGCGCGCGTCCCCACCGACGCCGACGCGACGCTGGTGCACGGCGACTACCGCCTCGGCAACCTGCTCGTCGCAGTGGGTGACCAGCCCGACATCGCAGCCATCCTCGACTGGGAGATGTCGACGTTGGGCGATCCGCTCACCGACCTCGCCCACCTGCTCGTGTACTGGGACCGGACCCGCGGCCGTCTCACGCACGAGTCGCAGCGCATCGCCGAGCATCCCGGCTTCCTGAGCGCGTCCGAGCTCGCCGAGCGCTACGCGACGCGCACCGGGCGCGACCTCACCGACCTCGACTTCTACCTGGCCTTCGAGCACTGGCGCGCCGCGATCATCAAGGAAGGCATCTACCTCCGCACCCCCGACGACGACGAGCTCGGCGACAGCGTGGCGCGCCACCTCGAAGAGGCCGCCGACCTCTTGAGCATCACCTTCACGAGTGAGGAACCCTGATGGCCGACGACGAGCTCAGCGACATCCTGCGTGCGATGCGCGCGTTCATCGACGACGAGGTGATCCCCGCCGAAGACGTGCTGCGCGAGGGGAGCCTCGCGTCGATGGCGGCGATGGACCGCCTGAAGGACGAGGCGAAGCGCCGCGGGCTCTGGGCGCTCGGTCACCCGAAGGAGATCGGTGGCGGTGGGCTCGGGTTCATGGCCGTCACCCACCTCAACGAGGTGATCGGCCGCTCGTTCTTCGGGCAGAGCGCCGTCGGCACGTGGTCGATGCAGGACTCGATCATGTTGAACCTCTACGCCACCGACGAGCAGAAGGAGAAGTGGCTGTATCCACTCGTGGCCGGCGACATCCGCTCGTCGATCGGGATGACCGAGCCGGAGGTCGCCGGCTCCGACCCCACGGAGATGCAGGCCACCGCCGTGCTCGACGGCGACGAGTGGGTGGTGAACGCGCACAAGTGGTTCACCACCGGCGCGAGCATCGCCGCGTTCACCACGATCCTCGCCATCACCGAGCCGAACGAGGAGAACCGCCATCAACGGTTCTCCGCCATCGTCGTCCCCACCGACACGCCGGGCTACGAGGTGGTGCGCACCGTGCCGACGATGGGCAGCACGCTCGGCGCGCACTGCGAGATCCGCCTCACCGACGCGCGCGTGCCGCGCGAGAACCTGCTCGGAGAGCGGGGGAGCGGCTTCGTGCTCGCGCAGCGCCGCCTCGGGCCGGGCCGCATCTTCCACTGCATGCGGTGGCTCGGCCAGATGCAGCGCGCGTTCGAGCTCATGTGCGCGCGCGCCAACGAGCGATCGATCCGGGGCTCGCTGCTGTCGCAGAAGGGCCAGATCCAGCAGATGATCGCGGAGTCGGCCGCCGACATCTTCTCGCACCGCGCCGCCACGCTCGCCGCCGCGGAGGCCGTCGACCGCGGCAGCGACGGCCGGGTCGAGATCTCGCTCATCAAGTTCCGAGGCGCCGAGCTGCTGCACAACGTGATCGACCGCGCGATCCAGGTGCACGGCGCGCTCGGCGTCACCGCCGACACGCCGCTCGAGTGGATGTACCGCGAGGCGCGCTACGCGCGCATCTACGACGGCCCCGACGAGGTCCACCGCGAGGTGGTCGCGCGCAAGCTCGTGCGCAACCCGCAGTCGGCGCCCTGGTACACCCTTTGATCAGCGTGCCGCCAGCCCCGCGACTTCGCGCGTGATGCCGAGTGAGGCGAGGAGGTTCCTCGCGTCGTCGGTCGTCATCCCACCGCCGTTCGGCTGCGCGGCGGACACGTACCAGCCGGAACGAACTTCCTTGTCGAACAGGTGCTGGTCCGGAGGGGTACGTGCGACGAGCCCCGCCCGAGCGAACGGGTAGACGTCCTGTCGGATCGGGGTCACCTCGTCCACGCCGGTGGAGAAGTTGAACGTCACGCGGTAACGCGGGCCCAGGGGCCCGACGGGGCGCTCACGGACCATCGGCGTGGGGTGCGTGCGGAACGCGGCGTAGAACATGCCCGTCGCATCGGCGACGTCGTTCGGGTTGCCGACGAGAAATGACGTTCCCCCGTTGTCGGCGGGCGTCTCTCGGCAGCACGCGAAGCGAAGCGGCGCCGTCAATCCGGGGCCCGTGATGGTCACGTCGGACGCCCCCTTCGCCGCCGCCACTCCCGAGAGGCACACGACCAGGCACGACGCCGCGACGACGCCCGTGGCCACACGCAACCGCCATCCGCTCACCATCGTGCACCCCCTTGGCGTGGCGCTCCAGTCTCTCGCGGCGCGGCACCGAAGTCTCGTCAGCACGGCGTACGGTTCGGTCGTGTCCGACGGCCCGACGCTGCGCACTGAGCGTCTGCTCCTTCGACGCTGGCGCGCCGAGGACCTGGCTCCCTTCGCGGCGTTGAACGCCGATCCGGTCGTCATGGAGCACTACGAGAAGGTCCTCACGCGGGACGAGAGCGATACGTCCGTGTCGGGGATCGAGTCGGAGTTCGACGCGTGTGGGTTCGGGCTGTGGGCCGTCGAGGTGCCCGGTCGAGCACCGTTCATCGGGTACGTCGGCTTGCACACGGTCCCGTTCGAGGCTTCGTTCACGCCGGCGGTCGAGGTCGGGTGGCGGCTCGCTCGGGAGCACTGGGGCCACGGATTCGCGACGGAGGCGGCAGGCGCCGCGATGCGGTACGGGCTCGACGAGGGGGGTCTCGACGAGATCGTGTCGTTCACGACGCCCGGCAACGTCCGGTCGTGGAAGGTGATGGAACGGCTCGGGATGGTCCGCGACCCGAGCGCCGACTTCGAGCATCCCAACGTTCCCATCGGTCATCGCCTCCGACCGCACATCCTCTACCGGTTACCGGCTGTGTGACCGAGCCGTCCCGCGGGACCGCCGTGGCGCGACTTGTCCCGACGAGGCTCCTCGTGTCGAGCGATGCCGTTCTGGGTACCAAGAGAGATCGAATCCGCCGAAGGCGTCGAACGAGGAGCCCACTATGGAAGTCGTTCGCAATCCTGATGGCTCGCTGATCGTCCCGGTCGAGCCGGCGCGCCAGCACGGCGACGAAGCCGACACCACCGTCCCCGACGGCGCGACGGTCGAGCCCCCGAGCGCGCTGAAGACGCGTGTCCTGCATCCTGGCGAAGGTGGCTACGACGAGGCGCTGGCGGAGTGGGACCGTCAACAGAACCCCGACGCCGACGTGCCCGTCTCGACCACGAGCGGCCGCGAGGAGGCGATGAGCGTCGTCCATGCGGTCGCCGATTCTCCCCGCCACGACGTGGAACCTGCCGTCGCGGCGCTCCACGATCCCGAAGCGGCCGGTGAAGCGCTGCGACACGTGCTCGTCGGTGGTGTGCACGCAGTCGAGGACTTCGCTGCCGAAGTCGCCGAGGCCGAGGGCGGAGAGCCGCTCCGCCCGCACGAGGCGACGAAGATCATCGGTGAAGTGTTGGCCGAGCTCGACTGAGGGTCGATCGCCTGCCACCCGGACACGCGGAGGCGCCGTTCGTGCGGCCTTCAGTACTCCTGAGCGGGACGGAGGGCCACAAGTTCGCCCCGGATCAGGGGTCGAGTCGCGCGATCGCGGTGCCGGTGACGACCGGCTTGCCGTCCTGGTTCACGGTCGACACTGCGATGTCGACGAGGGGGCCGTCGTCATCCTCGCGGATCGCCTCGACGGTCGCGGTCGCGGTGAGCGTGTCGCCCGGCCACACCTGGTTGACGAAGCGCACCGCGTAGCGCACGAGCCGATCGGGGCCGAACCAGTCGGTGAGCACCCGACCGGTCGCGCCCATGCTGAGCATGCCGTGGGCGAAGATCGACGGGTAGCCGCCAACCTGCGTCGTGTACACCTCGTCGGAGTGGAGCGGGTTGTAGTCGCCCGAGGCGCCGGCGTACATCACGATCTGCGTGCGCGTGAGGTTGTCGACCACGACGAGCGTGCGCGTGTCGCCGACCTGGAGATCGTGCACTGCGACAGCCATGTCACGCGTCCTGGTCGACGGGGCGCTCGGTGATCACACCGACCAACGTGGCACTCACCACGAGCTCGCCGGTGGCGGCGTCGCGGTAGTCGGTGATCGTCTCGGAGAACTTGAGCAGGCCGCCGCGCTTGCTCTCCTTCTCCCAGCTCTTGCCTTCGCGCTCGGTCGCGACGAGCTCCATGCCGGCGCGCAGCGGCTGGTGGTACTCGAAGACCTGCTCGGCGTGCAGCAGCCCGCTGCCCTCGCGCTCTGCACCGCTCGGTTCGCGCCCGGATCCGAACCACGGCTCATCCGGCTTCGGCCGCAGCACGTTGTCGGGGTCGAACTGCGAGCCGGCCATCGAGAACGTCGGTGGCGCGACCACGCCGCCGACGGCCTGGGCCTCGGGGCTGTCGGGGTCGGCGTACGCGGGGTTGGGATCGCCGATGGCGCGGGCGAACATCATGATGTGCGTCGCCTCGAC